>JAHLFD010000051.1:0-3976 GCA_018883975.1 Candidatus Niameybacter stercoravium | reverse complement strand
GAAGTAAGTGAACTTGCTTTAACAGTATCTTCAAGTAGCTCTAAAGTTATGATGATTGAAGCTGGTGCTAATGAAATTGATGATGACCTTATGTTTGAAGCAATTATGAAAGCACATGCAGTAAACCAAGGAATTGTTAATTTTATTAATGAAATCAAAGCAGACTGTGGTAAAGCTAAGAAAGAAGATTATGTAAGATTTACAGTTCCAGAAGAAATTGTAGCAGAAATTACAGCTATCATTGGCGATGAACGTATGGAACAAGCTGTATTTACAGATGATAAACAAGTTCGTGAACAGCAACTTAAAACATTAAAAGAAGAAGTAACTCAAAAACTTACTGAAGAAGGTAAAGAAGAGCACTTAGCTTATTTAGGCGAAGCTTTCTATAACTTCGAAAAGAAAACAGTAAGACGTATGATTTTAAGACAACATAAACGTCCAGATGGCCGTGCATTAGATGAAATTCGTCCACTTTCAGCAGAAGTTGACTTATTACCTCGCGTACATGGTTCAGGTATGTTTACACGTGGTCAAACACAAGTACTTACTGTAACAACACTTGGACCTTTAGCAGATACACAAACTTTAGATGGTTTAGATGAATTAGAAGTATCTAAACGTTATATGCATCACTATAACTTCCCTCCTTATTCAGTAGGTGAAGCACGTGCACCACGTGCACCAGGACGTCGTGAAATTGGACATGGTGCTTTAGCAGAACGTGCACTTATTCCAGTATTACCATCAGAAAATGAATTCCCATATGCTATTCGTACAGTATCTGAAGTATTAAGCTCTAATGGTTCTACTTCACAAGCAAGTATTTGTGGTTCTTCACTTTCATTAATGGAGCAGGTGTACCAATTAAGTCAGCTGTTGCAGGTATTTCTGTTGGTCTTGTAACAGGAGAAACAGATGATGATTTCGTTATGCTTACAGATATTCAAGGGCTAGAAGACTTCTTTGGAGATATGGACTTTAAAGTAGGTGGTACACATAAAGGGATTACAGCGATCCAAATGGATATGAAAATCCAAGGTTTAACACCAGAAATTATTAAACAAGCCTTTGAACAAACAAGAAAAGCACGTGCTTATATCTTAGATGATATTATGGCTAAAGCAATCGATATGCCAAGAGCAGAACTTTCTCCATATGCACCACGTATTACTCAAATTACAATCAATCCTGAAAAAATTAGTGAAGTTATTGGACCAAAAGGTAAAACAATTAATAAGATCATTGATGAAACAGGCGTTAAAATTGATATTGAAGATGATGGACGCGTATTCATTTGCGGTATTGATGCTGAAAAAACAAAACGTGCTATCGAAATTATTGAAGGTATTGCCAAAGATATTGAAGCAGGTCAAGTTTATACAGGTAAAGTTGTAAGACTTATGAACTTTGGAGCATTTGTTGAGCTTTTACCAGGTAAAGAAGGTCTTGTACACATTTCTCAACTTGCACATGAACGTGTAGAAAAAGTAGAGGATGTAGTGAATGTAGGGGATACTATTGAGGTTAAAGTTATTGAAATAGATAAACAAGGACGCGTTAACTTATCAAGAAAAGTACTCCTTGAAAAAACTAAAAAAGAAGAAGCAAAAACTGAACAATAATTAGAAGGGTATCTACTTTGGTAGATACCCTTCTACATGCATATTGCTATTTGTAATGATTGTATTAGGGGAGTAGGGAGATCATGAATCAACATAATAGTTTTAAAACAGGATTAAAGAAAGCAATGCCTATTGCATTAGGCTATTTTCCTGTATCATTTACTTTTGGCATTATGGCTTCTAGTGGAGGCATAGATCCTATAACGGCAACTATCATTTCACTTACCAATTTTACCTCTGCAGGGCAGTTTGCAGGTACACAATTGATCTTAATTCAGGGACCACTACTTGAAATTACATTAACCACATTTATCATTAATATTCGTTATATGCTCATGTCATTAGCAATAAGTCAAAAGCTTATGCCTATGTCTATGATAGAAAAGTGTATTTTAGCTTTTGGGATTACAGATGAGACATTTGCACTCGCTTCACTAGAGAAAGAGAAGATTTCCTTTTTACATATGTTGGGAATTATTATAGGGCCTTATATAGGATGGGCTTTAGGCACCTTTTGTGGTGCTTTTGCTTCGTCTCTTTTGCCTTTAGTACTTCAACAAGCTATGGGTATTGCACTTTATGCTATGTTCATTGCACTAATTGTACCTGAGATGAAGAAAAGTAGAGCAGTACTGATAGTAGTAAGCTTGACAATTCTAGTAAGTACCATGCTTTATTATATTCCAATTTTTAAAAATCTTACAGAAGGATGGAAAATCATTATAACAACACTTATAGGAAGTACTATAGGTGCGGGGCTATTTCCTATTAAAGAGGAGGATTATACATGATGTACATAGTTTTAGTAATTTTAGTGATGGCCCTTGTAACTTATTTACCAAGGGTTATCCCCTTAATCCTTATGAAAAAGAGAATAGAGTCTAAATTTCTACAGTCTTTTTTATATTATGTGCCCTATACAGTATTGGCTGCCATGACCTTTCCAGCTATTTTTCATTCGACAGGAAGCTTATTAAGTGGTATAGTAGGTGCAGGGATAAGCATAATACTTGCTTACTTAGGTGGAAGTTTGCTTCAAGTATCGCTTGTTGCAGTCATTAGCGTTTATATTATGAATCTATTTTAGAGGGTGAAATTATTTTAATCAGGATTAAACAGAACGACTTTACAAAAAAACGTATGGCACATTTATTTGCAGAAGCATTTTATGATGATCCACTTTATCTGTATATGTTTCCAGATGATACAACTAGAATAGAAGTATTGGAGCTTTTCTTTAGAACTTATTTAGATATATATGGAAAATACGGTGACATTGTTACAACTTCTGAAGATTTAACTGCAATAGCCTACATTTATTATGAAGAGCGATTTGAGAATAAATTACTTTATTATAAAGATTTATTTTTGGCGACCTTTAGGCTGATTGATTTCTTAAGGTTTATAAGTTTAAAGGATATTAGACGTATGATTAAAACAGTCAAAAGGATGTCTTCAAATTGGATTGATGAGGTGGTACAAGGTAATTACATACACCTTGATTTATTAGCAGTTCAAAGAGACTATAGAGGGTTAGGCAAGGCTAAACAACTTATTGAATATGTGATTAATGAAGCACAAGTTAAAAATTTACCACTTACACTTGAAACACAAAATTTAGATAATACTGAGATTTATAAACACTTTAATTTCGAAACAGTAGAAGAGATTTCTTATGAACATATGGTGCAATATTGTATGTTGCATAAGTAAAAAAGTACCCTTAATAAAGGGTACTTTTTTTATGTATATTAAAGCTATTTGACACTTTCTCGGACAATAAGAGTAGGTTTATAAAGATGATAAGAAGGTGTATCCATGCCTTGAAGACATTTAATAAGCATTTCAGCTGCATATTGGCCAAGCTCGTAAGCGGGCTGACTAACTGTTGTAAGAGGTGGATCAATAATTTGAGAAAGGGATAGATTGTCAAAGCCTATAACAGAAAGATCTTCAGGAATACGAATACCTTGAGTACGTGCATATTTATAAACGCCATAGGCCATTAAATCATTAGAAGCAATTAAACCTGTATAGGACTGTAGATGGAGAAGTTCCATTGCTCTAAAACCACCCTCAACAGTATAATCACCTTCTATGATAAGTTGTTCCTGTATAGGTAAATCAGCTTCCTCTAAGGCCATTTTATAGCCTCTAAGACGTTCTTTAGAGGTAGAGAGGTTCATAGAACCAGTTATAAAGGCAATAGAAGTATGTCCCTTTTCAATAAGATGCTTGGTAGCTGTATAAACTCCAAAACAGTTATCAATATAGACATGAGGGATAGCTTCATCATGCATACAAGCATCTAATAAGATAATAGGCTTGTGAGCTTTTTGAATACGTGTAAT
>JAHLFD010000006.1:0-19204 GCA_018883975.1 Candidatus Niameybacter stercoravium | reverse complement strand
GTATAAGATTAATTACCATGACGACCATACTAATTTTGAGACGATCTATACGCGTAATAAGATAAGACTTGAATGTATACCTTATATTAGGCAGCATTTTAATGAGAATATTGTAAGTACTTTGTTTGAGCATAGTCAGCTTTATCAGGAAGAAGAAGCTTTCCTGGAAGACTATATACAAAAAGTCTTTGAAAAGGTGGTGATTGAAGCAAACATGCAGCTTAAAATTTCCATTAATGCATTAGCACAAGAAAAGGTTTACATCCAAAAAAAACTTATTCATAAATGTTTAGAAAGTTTCATAGGACATAGTAAGGATATTACACTTTTACATGTTAAAAGTGTTTTAGAGCTTGTAGAGAGGCAAAATGGTAAAAAAATCTGTTTACCTTACGAAACAGTAGCTCATAGAGTTTATAAGCATATTGTCTTAAGTAAGGAAAATGAGGGAGTAATTTCTAATTATGAGTACACCCTTGAACTGGGCATAAATAATATAGAAGACTTGGATATGCAGTTGCACTTGCAATGTGTACCAAGGAAAACATTTGAACAATCCCAGCAAAATATGTATACTAAATATGTGGATTATGATAAAATAAGGGATAGCTTGCATTTAAGGACAAGACGAGTGGATGATTACATTGTCCTTCAAAATGGATCTAAAAAGTTAAAAAAATTATATATAGACGAAAAAATTCCACAGCATAAAAGGAGTACACATCCTATTATTGCAGATGGAAATGAAGTCGTATGGGTTTTAGATTCTAGGCTAAATATTGATTATTTTGTCACGGATCAGACTAGACATATACTAGAAATTAAAGTTATTAAATAACCAAAGCTCAGGAGGGATTATGTTGAAGTTAGAAACACTCATATCAGAACAAGATATCCAAAGAAGAATTGAAGAGTTAGGGGCGCAAATATCTAAGGATTATGATGGTAAAGAAATTATCATGCTTTGCGTACTTAAAGGTGGGGTTATGTTTATGACAGACCTTGCAAAACGTGTTACAGTACCAATGAAGATGGAATTTATGGCTGTATCTAGCTACGGTGATGAGTATAAAAGCTCAGGTATCGTAAAAATCCTGAAAGATTTAGATGAACCAATTGATGGTAAACACGTACTTATCGTAGAGGATATCATTGATTCAGGTCGTACACTTAGTTATTTAAAAAATATTTTAGAAGGAAGAAACCCAAGCAGTGTTAAAATTTGTACATTACTTGATAAACCAGATCAACGTGTAGTGGATGTAGAGGTAGATTATGTAGGATTTACTATACCAGATAGCTTTGTTATCGGTTATGGTCTTGATTACCATCAATTCTATAGAAACCTTCCTTATATTGCTGTAAATAAAGGGGAATAACACAAGTACATTATTTTAACGCCAGGAAGGAGGAGAGAATTTGAAAGGTAAAATGAAAGGGAGTATGCTCTATCTCATTATAGTTGGGATTTTATTAGTCGCAATTTTATTTGGAGCAAACCAAAACTTTGTTAGTCAAAAACAACAACTTAACTTAGGCGATTTTATTACAAACTTATCATCCGGTAATATTGCTAAAATGGACGTAGAACTTGCGTCAGATGGTAGTACAGCTTATGTAAGCTTTAAATTAAAAGACCAAGGAAATTATGTAGCATCAGAAGGAATTGTACCGATGGATCAAAGTGCATTCTTTGATTATGTACTTAAAGAGGTACCACCAGAATTAATGGCTACATGGGAATTTGATGGCTATGTTCAACAACCAAGCCTATTCTTCCCAATTTTACAAATTGTACTGATTGTAGGTATGTTTATCTTCATTATGGTATTCTTCATGCAACAAATGCAAGGCGGCGGTGGCGGTGGCGGCCGTGGTGTTATGTCATTTGGTAAGAGTAAAGCAAAAATGACAGTTGATGATAAAGGTTCAACAACTTTCAAGGATGTTGCTGGTCTTGATGAAGAGAAAGAAGAAGTAGCAGAACTTGTAGACTTCCTTAAAAATCCTAGAAAATACACTGAAATTGGTGCAAAAATTCCAAAAGGTATTCTCCTTGTAGGACCTCCTGGAACAGGTAAAACATTACTTGCAAAAGCTGTAGCAGGCGAAGCACAAGTACCATTCTTCAGTATTTCAGGTTCAGACTTCGTAGAAATGTTTGTTGGGGTCGGTGCATCTCGTGTACGTGACCTTTTCGAACAAGCCAAGAAAAATGCACCAGCCATCGTATTTATCGATGAGATTGATGCAGTAGGTAGAAAGCGTGGCGCAGGTCTTGGTGGCGGTCACGATGAAAGAGAACAAACACTTAATCAATTACTTGTTGAGATGGATGGTTTTGGTATTAATGAAGGGGTTATTGTAGTGGCTGCTACAAACCGTGCAGATATCCTTGACCCAGCCCTTCTTAGACCAGGTCGTTTTGACAGACAGGTAGTAGTAGGTAGACCAGACGTTAAAGGTCGTGAATCTATCCTTAAAGTACATGCAAAAGGTAAACCTCTTAATGAAGATGTAGACCTTAAAGTTATTGCTCGTACAACACCAGGTTTTACAGGTGCAGACCTTGCCAACTTAATGAATGAAGCAGCACTTCTTACAGCACGTCATAATAAACGTGCCATTGATATGGAAGAAGTTCAAAAAGCTTTCATTAAAATTACAGTAGGTACAGAGAAGAAGAGTCACCTTGTTACAGATAAAGAAAAACGTATTACTGCATTCCATGAAGTAGGGCATGCATTAATCCATGAACTTTTAGAGACACTTGACCCAGTACACAGTGTATCAATTATTCCAACAGGTTTTGCTGGTGGTTATACAATGCCTCTTCCAAAAGAAGATAAGCTTTATATGACTAAAACAAGAATGTTAGATGAGATTGTATCTTTACTTGGTGGTCGTGCTGCCGAAGAATTAGTATTTGGTGACATTACAACAGGTGCTTCTAACGATATTGAACGTGCAACTAATATTGCACGTGATATGGTTACTAAATATGGTATGAGTGAGCTTGGTCCAATCAAGTTTGGTGATGAACAAGAAGAAGTATTCCTTGGACGTGACTTCTCTCATCAACGTAACTATAGTGAAGATGTAGCAACAGCTATTGACCATCATATCCGTAGTATTGTAGAAGATGCTTATGATAGATCTAAACAACTTCTTACAGATAATATGGATACTCTAAATCGTGCATCAGAAGTATTACTCACAAAAGAAAAAATTACTGGTCATGAATTTAGAAAAATTATGCGTGGCGAAGATGTTGATATGGAAGTTCTCGATGAACAAAGTATCTTTGAGATGGCTAAGCAAATGGAACAAGCTGATCAAGAAGAAGCTGAAAGAGAACTATAAGAAAAAGGTATATTAAAAAGCTTAGGGGAACAGCCTAAGCTTTTTTTTATGCAGTAGGGTATGCTATAATGCTACTAGGTATTTAGAAGGGGTGCATAATATGAATTTACAAGAGATTAAACAAAGTCGTACTTGTTTCATGGGGAAGGAGATAGAATTCTATGAAGAAATAGATTCTACTAATATAAGGGCAAAAAACTGGAGTAAAGAAGGGGCTATAGAAGGCAGTTTAGTCATTGCTGAGAAGCAAAATGCTGGTAGAGGAAGAATGGGTAAACAGTGGGATTCTCCTAAAGGAGAGGGTATATGGATGAGCCTTATTGTGAAGCCAGTTATGAGCATAGAAAAAATACCTCAGTTGACCATTTTAGCAGGTCTAAGTATGTGCTACAGTATAAGGCAGGTAACGGGTTTGGATATATATATAAAATGGCCTAATGACCTTGTAGTAAACAATAAAAAGGTTTGTGGTATACTATGTGAGATGGTAAAGGTAAAAGATGAACTTGTAGTGGTCGTAGGGATTGGTGTAAATGTAAACAGTAAGAAATTTCCTGATGACTTATCCCATGCAACTTCATTATATTTAGAAGGGAAAAAACTTTTCAGTAGGGAAAGTATTATTGAAAGTTTTTTAAGACGATTTGAAGAGAATTACAAAATCTATATCGAAACAGGTTCTCTTATGAACTTTATAGAAGATTATAAAAACTATTGTATAAATTTAAATAAGCAGGTAAAAATAATAGAAGGCCAACAAGAGTTTATAGGCTTTGTAAGAGATATAGACCAAGAAGCAAGACTTATAGTAGAAAAAGAAGATGGAAGCCTAATAAGTATTTTATCAGGTGATGTATCTGTCAGAGGTCTATATGGCTATGTTTAACAGATGATAAAGGAGTTTTAAAGATGGAAAAAACAATTGTTATTAGTGCATCACCATATAATCATAAATATTACTTTGAACCAAGTTATAATGATATTCCAAGTGGAATCCAGGAAGAACTAATTGAAAGCATAGCGGCTATTGCTGAAAAGGTTAATGCTATTATCTCTTTAGGATTTGATGAAGTAGGACATATCTTTATTGAGCAAACTGCAGATGAAAGTGTATTTGCAGATGAGATTGGTGCAGAGCTTGAAATTAAGAGATTCCAAAAAGAAAAAGACGAACTTTTAAAATCATTACAACTTTGGTATATGATTTACCGTAGTGAACAAGGTCAAATTGTAAAAGAAATTGTACTGATGCAGAGTAAAGGTTTAGAGCTTGAAGACATTTTAGATGAAATAGAAACAAAATATGGTGAAGAAGCGAGAGTCTTTGCAGAGCAAGTATTAGACTAAGGAGGATTACTATGATTTTAGTAATGGATGTAGGCAATACCAATATTGTCCTTGGCGCAATGGAAGGGGACAAGCTTATATCAAGTTTTAGACTTACAACGCAGACACCAAGAACATCAGATGAATATGGTGTAACCATTATAAGTATGCTGAATCAAAAGGGTATTAAGCATACAGATATTAAGGCTATTATTATTGCGTCTGTTGTACCAGATATTATGTATTCACTAACTAACTGTATTAAACGTTATTTTGGGTTAAAGCCTATGATTGTAGGACCTGGTCTTAAAACGGGGATAGCTATTCGTACAGATAATCCAAAAGAAGTAGGGGCAGGCCGTATAGTAAATTGTGTAGCTGCTTATGAACGATTAGGTGGACCATGTATGGCTATTGATTTTGGAACGGCTACTACTTATGATGTGGTTAATGAAAAGGGGGAATTCATAGCAGGTATTACTTCACCAGGTATACGCATTTGTGCAGATGCTATGTTCCAAAGGGCAGCGCAGCTTCCACATATTGAGATTAAAAAAACTAAGAGTATACTTGATGCTAAGAATACAATTACAAGTATGCAGACAGGGCTTGTGTATGGGTACATAGGGCAAGTTGAATACATTGTAAAAAAAGTAAAAGAAGCTTTAGATGCACCTCATATGAAAGTTATTGCAACAGGAGGCTATGCAAAGATTATTCAAGATGGAACAGATGTCATTGATTATTATGATGGCTTATTGACTTTAAAAGGACTGAATATAATTTATCACAAAAATAGATAGGATGATACAAAGTGAAATTTAAAAATATAACAACGCCAAATGATGTGTTTCTTGCACCAATGGCGGGTATTACAGATTTACCATTTAGGTTAATCTGTAAAGAGTTCGGGGCAGGGATGGTTTATACTGAAATGGTAAGCGCAAAAGGCTTATTCTATGACAGTGAAAAATCAAGAATCTTACTCAGTGTAGAAGAGGGAGAACATCCTGTAGGTGCACAGCTCTTTGGAAGTGATCCTCAAATTATGAGTGAGATGGCTAAAGTAGTGTGCGAGAGTGATGTGGATTTTATTGATATCAATATGGGATGTCCGGCACCTAAGATTACAAAAAATGGAGAAGGTTCAGCACTTCTTAAGAATCCTGAACTGATCGGTGAAATTGTATATGCTGTATCTCATGCTATTGATAAGCCGCTTACAGTTAAAATACGTAAAGGTTTTGATGATACATGTGTGAATGCTGTAGAAGTTGCAAAAGTTATCGAGCAGGCTGGTGCAAGCTTATTAACCATTCATGGACGTACAAGAGAGCAATTCTATAGTGGTGAGGCGGACTGGGATATCATTAAAAAGGTTAAAGAAGCGGTTAATATTCCTATTGTAGGGAATGGTGATGTAAGAGAGCCTCAGGATGCAAAGAGAATGATGGATTATACAGGATGTGACGGTGTACTTATTGCACGTGCAGCGCAAGGAAATCCATGGATTTTCTCACGTACAAATCATTACTTTAAAACAGGTGAAGTATTTCCAGAACCGACATTAGAAGAACGTATTCCTGTTATTTTGAAGCATGCACAAATGCTTGTAGCACATAAAGGAGAGTTTATAGGCGTAAGAGAGATGCGTACGCACCTTACTGCTTATGTAAAAGGTATTCATGGTGCGACAGGGTTTAGAAGAAGACTAACAGCAGTAGAAACTTTAGATGATATTAAATTCTTATTAGAGGACATACAAAATGAGTTAAAAAGCTTATAAATATGGCATATACCTTTTCCTTAGTGAATAGATATGAGTAAAAGTTCATGGAGGATCAGATATGAGCCAATTTGCATGTATATCTTTTGAAGAAGATAATATAATAGTATCAAAAGAAAAGTCCCTTAGATATCCTCATCTTAAGATAAGCCTTGATATTCAAGAAATAGCTGGGATTGAAGGATATAAGGTAAATACACCTAGACCTTTTAAAAAATGCCCTACTAAGTATTGGGACAAGTTAGAAAAGGAGCTTCTTTTAAGAGATGTAACTTACGCCTATTTAAAGGGAGCGGAGAAAAGCTTTAATCCTTTTAATAGAATAGAGATTGTAACAGGAGATGAAGTGCGTCCTTTACTTTCTTCTATGATTTTGCAGTATATTTATAAGTATAAACTTATAGAACCTAGGCCTTATGAAACAAAAGTAGGCATTATTACAGGGAGAATACATGAAACTGTAGATTTAATTGCTAATATTAAAGATGAGATAACGGACTTAACTTTATATACAAAAGAGCCTTTGGCATATAAAGAAGTTGTGCAAGAGCTTAATAGGCTCATAAAGCTAAGAGTAAGAGCAGTAGCACTCAAGGTAGAAGCACTTAATGAGATGGATATTATTTTCGATTTGAATGGAGCAGGGCAATATGCACTAGGATGTAATCCTAAAGCCATCTATATTGATTATAAAAATCAAACAAGAAGGTATATGCAACAATTTATAGGCCCACCTCCTAGAATATGGTATGAGTTTGATATAATATGTCGTAGTCAATCCTTAAGTGTACCTTTTTTACAAGCTGTACTTTATGCACAGGGTTTAACCCATGGTTTATTAAGGAAAGAAATAAACAATTTAGACCTTACTTTAGGCAAAGTTTACACAAGGCGCATAAGTTGACATCCAGCATAGAGTAGGTTATAATTTTAAAATTAATAGTTTAATGCGCTTTAGAAAGGGAGTATTTTAAAATGGCAGATAAACAAATATTACTCACATATGAGGGGATTAAAGCCTTAGAAAAAGAACTTGAAGATCTCAAAACAGTTGAACGTAATAAAGTAGCAGTTGAATTAAAAGAAGCAAGAGCCCAAGGCGACTTATCAGAAAATGCTGAGTACGATGCGGCTAAAGATAGACAAGCAGAGATTGAAACACGTATTGTTGAAATCGAAAAAATGCTTAAAAACGTTGTAGTTATTGATGCTGACGAGCAAGCTTCAGATACAGTTAAGCCAGGACATAGAGTTAAATTATATGATGAAGCATTTGAAGAAGAAGTAGAGTACCTTATTGTAGGTTCTACAGAAGCAGACCCAATAAATGGTAAAATCTCAAATGAATCACCAGTAGGTGCGGCACTCATTGGGCATCAAGTGGGTGACGAAGTTTTAGTAGAGACAGAATTCGGAACAGATAAATACAAAATTTTAGCTATTTCTAATAACTAAGGATAAAGTTAGAAGTACGGAGGAGGAAATATTTTGTCAGAAGTAGAACAAAGTTTAAATGTTAATGAATTAATTAAAGTACGTCATGATAAGCTTAAGGATTTACAAGAGAAAGGTAAAGATCCATTCCACATTACAAAATTTGATGTTAATGCACATAGCCAAGATGTTATAGATAACTTCGAAGAATTAGAAGGTAAAGATGTAACAATCGCTGGCCGTATTATGGCCAAAAGGGATATGGGTAAAGCTTCTTTCATCCATATTCAAGATCAGAAAGGTAAAATCCAGTCTTATGTAAGACGTGATGAACTGGGTGATGAAGATTACGCAGAATTCAAGAAATTTGATATAGGTGATATTGTAGGTATTACAGGTCTCGTATTTAGAACACAAAAAGGTGAAATCTCAGTACGTGCACATAAAGTAACACTTCTTTCAAAGAGTCTTCAAATCCTTCCAGAGAAATACCATGGATTAAAAGATACAGAAGTACGTTACAGACAACGTTACCTTGATCTTATTGTAAATCCAGAAGTAAAAGATGCATTCATTAAGCGTTCTATGATTATTCGTGAAATCCGTAGCTTCCTTGATCAAAGAAATTTCTTAGAAGTAGAAACACCAGTACTTCATTCAATTGCAGGTGGAGCTGCTGCTAGACCATTCATTACACATCACAATGCATTAGATATCGATATGTACATGCGTATTGCTCTTGAACTTCACCTTAAACGTCTTATCGTGGGTGGATTTGATCGTGTATATGAAATCGGTCGTGTATTCCGTAACGAAGGTATGTCAGTAAGACATAATCCAGAGTTTACACTTCTTGAATTATATCAAGCCTATGCGGATTACGAAGATATCATGAATCTTACAGAAGAACTTATCCGTCACGTAGCAGTAGCAGTTAATGGAAGTGCTGTATTAGAATACAATGGTGTAACAATCGACCTTGAAAAACCATTTACACGTTTATCAATGGTAGATGCAGTTAAAGAATATGCTAAAGTAGACTTTAGAGCAGTTAAAGATGTAGAAGAAGCACGTGCACTTGCTAAAGAGCACCACATTGCTTTTGAAAAACATCATGGTAAAGGTGACATCTTAAACTTATTCTTCGAACACTATGTAGAAGAACACCTTATTCAACCAACATTCATTACAGAGCATCCAGTAGAAATTTCACCACTTTCAAAACGTAAACCAAATGATCCAGAATACACAGAGAGATTTGAGTTATTCATCGTTGGTCGTGAACATGCGAATGCATTCTCAGAACTCAATGACCCAATCGATCAAAGAGGTCGTTTCATGCACCAAGAAGAACTTCGTGCAGCTGGTGATGATGAAGCAACTGAAATGGATGAAGACTTCCTTACAGCACTTGAATATGGTATGCCTCCAACAGGTGGTTTAGGAATTGGTATTGACCGTTTAGTTATGCTTATTACTAATTCATACTCAATTAGAGACGTATTATTATTCCCAACAATGAAACCAATTAATGAATAATAGATAAAAAGAGGTTGCTTACCAAAGCAACCTCTTTTTATTGTTAGGATTAATGTAACTTGGAGGATAAAAATGAAAGTCTGTGGTCTTAACCATGTTCAAAGAGTGAAGGAATAGAAATAGAGTGTCTATAAGAATTAGGGAATTTATGATATAGAGTAGTAAGCTCCTTATACATCCTATCAATATATTGTTTGTAACTTACTTTTTCGTATGTGGAGATAAGAGATAGACAGTGATGAAATAAATCAAGGCCATCATTTAACTCATTTTGTTCAAGATAAATATGTATAATAGGAAATGTAGCAAAAATTTGAAGTTCTAAAGATAGGTCATAAAATTTGAGGATTTGTTGATAACTATTAAGAGCATCATCATAACGATGGAATGCTTTAAGGCAGTAAATTTTTAAAAGTAGTAGTCTAGTAGGTTTATCAGAGTGAAGAGACAAGTTGTCTGACAGAAGAAGCATTGAAGTGTTTAATTCTTGTAAAGCTTTTTCGTAGTATTCTAGATGATAATAAGCAAGTATCATATTATATTTAAGTTCAAAGATTAGATCTATATTAGGTAAATGATCATAATGAAAAAAAATAAGGCAGTAGTTTACAAGAGGCAAGAAGCGCTCTGTTTTGTAACAACATTGTATAAGGTGAGACGTAAGATTTGCAAAAGTATCTGAATAAGATTGTTTAGGAACCGAGTCAAAGGCTTGTGAATAATAAGTATAAGCTTCAGTATAGTCATGGTGACGCATATAATAACTGCCAATGGTATCATAGAGAAGTGCTTTTTCAAGTGGGAGATTATGTTCCTCAAGTAGGAGTAGTATATTGGCATAGTTATCATTTTTAAAAGATAGCGATATAAGCGTATCATCAGCTTGAAGGGAGCTAATAAACTGTAGAGCAAGTGTACGAGCCTGTGATTGAGCAGAGTTGAGTAATTCATTAAGAGAGAGTGTACATGTTTTATTTTTTTGTAAACATGCATTGTGAAGGTTAGTAAGAATAGCCTCTGCTGTACTTGGGGTCAAAGAGATTTTATTGGTTTCAATCATGCTAATAGTATTACGCGTCATATTTTTACCTGCTAAATCATCTTGTCTTAAATTATATTTTCTACGGAATAATCGAAGTTTTTCACCGGGGGTCATTACTATAAAATCCATTATATTTTCACCACCTTGTTCTGACATCTAAGTCTATAATAACTAAAAATACGATAAAGGTAAATATAAAATTTTTAGTTTAAATGATAAAGATTATTGACAAAGAAAGATAAAAAGGCTTATACTTAATTTAGTAGTTCTAAATAAAACTACTAATTCAAATAAGATAAATAACATTTACATACAAGTAAAAATAGAGGAGGAACTAGAATGAGTACAATTAAAGTAGGTATCGTAGGATATGGTAATATTGGTCGTGGCGTAGAGGCAGCTATTACACAAAGTCCGGATATGGAACTTGTAGCTGTTTTCACAAGAAGAGCGCCAGAAACACTTACGATTGAAACAGCAACAGCAAAAGTAGAGCATATGGATGCTTTATTAAACTATAAAGGTATCATTGATGTAATGATTTTATGTGGTGGTTCAGCTACAGACTTACCAGTACAAGGTCCAGAACTTGCAGCTAACTTCAATACAATTGATAGCTTTGATACACATGCAAGAATTCCAGAGTACTTTGAAAGTGTAAATAAAAAAGCACTAGAAGCTGGTACAACAAGCATTATCTCAGTAGGTTGGGATCCAGGTCTCTTTTCTATGATTCGTATGATGTCAGGTGCAATCTTACCAGTTGGAGAAGATTACACATTCTGGGGCAAAGGTGTAAGTCAAGGTCATTCAGATGCATTACGCCGCGTTGAAGGTGTTAAAAATGCTATTCAATACACAATTCCAATGGATGAAGCAGTTGAGAGTGTAAGAAGAGGAGACAATCCTGAACTTACAACAAGACAAAAGCATCTTCGTGAATGTTTTGTTGTGGCTGAAGAAGGTGCAGATCTTGCAGCTATTGAAAATACAATTAAAACAATGCCAAACTATTTTGCGGATTATGATACAATTGTTAACTTTGTAAGTGAAGAAGAATTAAAAGCTAACCATTCTAAAATGCCACATGGTGGATTTGTATTTAGAACTGGTGTAACAGGTTTAGAAGAAGAAAACAAACAAATTATTGAATTCTCACTTAAACTTGATAGCAATCCACAATTTACAGCTAATGTACTTGTAGCATACGCTAGAGCTGCTGTAAGAATGAATAAAGAAGGTATGAAAGGTGCTAAATCCGTATTTGATGTACCATTATCTTACCTTTCAGCAAAATCAAACTTAGAACTTATGAGAGACTTATTATAAGATTTTAAAAGAGTTATTAGGAAGCCTAATAACTCTTTTTATTTGTTTTTATAAATAAGAGGATTATAATAAAAGTAGATATATAGAGCTAGAGGAGGTTATAACGTGATTAGTGAAAATTTTACTTTCATAGGAGAGGAACAGGTGCGAGTATATGCCTATAGATGGCTACCTGATCCAGAAATTAGTGTAAAAGGGATCGTGCAGATTGCACATGGGATGGCTGAAGGGGCTCACCGCTATGAACGTGTAGCAAATTACCTAACAGATAGAGGATACATTGTTTATGCCCATGATCATAGAGGTCATGGAAGAACGGCCAAAGACTTAGATGATATAGGTATTCTGGCAGAGAAAGAAGGCTTTAAATATTTAGTTAAAGATTTATACAGTTTGACTCAGTTAATAAAAAAAGAAAATTCACAGTTACCTTTGTTTTTACTTTCTCATAGTATGGGTTCTTTTGTTGCGCAAGCTTATATTATGAGATATGGAAAAGAGTTAGATGGTGTTATTCTTTCTGGAACCAATGGTAAACAGGGTTTCATTTTAGATATAGGTTTATGGGTAGCTAAACAACAAGTTAAGAAAAAAGGAAGAAATGCAAAAAGTCCTGAGATGGATAAGCTTATATTTGGAACGTATAATAAACAGTTTAAGCCTAACCGCACATCATTTGACTGGCTGTCGAGAGATGAGAAAGAAGTAGATAAATACATAGAAGATCCATATTGTGGAAGTGTTTTTACAGCAGGATTTTTCGAAGATTTTCTTACGGGGCTTAAGTATGTTGGGTCATTAGAAAATAAGAAAAGTATTCCATTAGATTTACCTATTTATATTTTTGCAGGAGATAAAGACCCTGTTGGCAGAAATGGAAAAGGGATTTATGACCTTGTAAAAGATTATGAAAAAGTAGGAATAAAAAATGTAACCTATAAGCTCTATCCAGAAGGTAGACATGAGATGTTTAATGAAATAAATAGAAAAGAAGTTATGGAAGATGTAGTGAAATGGTTAGATAGTTTAATAGAAAGATAAAAGGCTGCCAGTTAACTGATAAGTGAGTTAGCTGGCAGCCTTTTGGATTTGGAAAGGAGGTTAGAACTGCTGGAGGTCTGTAGAGACTCTAAACTTAACAGCAGTACCATAGACAAACATTTGTGTTTGATTATTTGAGGAGGGGCATATACTACACTGAATACCTATAACGGCATCAGCTTTAAGGCGCGTAGCTTCTTCTTGAAGTCTTTTTAAAGCTTCATCAAAAGCTTGTTCTCTGGAAGAAGATAAACCTTTTACAAGGCCTAATAATTCGAGTTCTTGATTTTCAATAGCATGAGTAGTGGTAAGCTGCATCACGGATACTCCTTTAATAAGCAATCTTTTTAGATAGTATATGCCTAGCTATTAAAAATTATTGCTTATGACTAAGAAGGAGTGCCATTTCACGAATGACTTTACAGCATGTAGCAGTAGATACGCCTGATATATCATAGTGAGGAGAGAGCTCTACCACATCTGCGCCAACTATATGATTAAGCTTTGTGAACTGCTTAATAGCAAAGATAAGTGTATTAAAATCAATACCACCAGGTTCAGGTGTACCCGTTCCTGGGAATATGGAAGGATCAAGTACATCTAAATCAATTGTAATATAAACAGGGCGATTCTGAAGTTGAATAATAATTTCCTCTAGACTATCTAGATTGAATGGTTGAAGATAGGTATGAGATTTGGCCCAGCTAAATTCTACTTTAGTGCCAGAACGTATACCAAATTGGAAAATACGATTATCACCTAGTATGTCCCAAGCACGTCTTATCACAGAGGCATGAGAAAGTGGTTCACCCATATAATCCTCACGTAAATCTGTATGAGCATCAAAGTGGATAATACATAAATTAGGATAAATCTTGCTAAATGCCTCAATAATAGGAAGAGAAACTAAGTGTTCCCCACCTATCGTTAAAGGGCGTTTTCCGTCTCTTATAATTTGATCAAAGGTTTTGTATATTGTCTTAAGTGCTTTCGTTGTATTTCCAAAAGGAAGTTCTATATCTCCTAAGTCACAGAGGTTGTAATCTTCCATATCTAAGTCTAGGTAAGGAGAATAAGTTTCAAGCCCGTAGGAATCGGGCCTAACTACAGCGGGTGCAAAACGTGTTCCGGGTTTAAAGCTTGTTGTCCCGTCAAAGGGAATACCAACTAAAACAACAGGAGAGGTGTCATATTCTTGGTCAAATCCAATAAAACTAGATGTAGTAGAAATGTTATGCATTTTCTAAGCTCTCCCTAACGTAAGTTGGAAGCATAAAAGCACCTTTATGTAGGTCTGTATTATAATAGCGTGTATGAAGCCCGAATGCATTCCAAGCATCTGCTTTAAGATCTTCTAGAGGATGGAATTTCTTAGAAGCGAATCCAAAGAGCCAGTGACCTGAAGGATAAGTTGGCATATGGAATTGGTAAACTTGCGCAATTGGGAATGTATCTTTAATTTTGGAGTGTGCACGTTTCATTTCATGAGCGTAAGAATCGTAGTAAGGGCTCTCGTGTTGATTAATAAGAATACCGACTTCGCTTAAAATGCGCTTGCAGTTGTTATAAAAATCGTAAGTGAATAACCCTTCACCAGGTCCGATTGGATCTGTAGAGTCTACTAGGATAAGATCATAGCTAGCATCTTTTGCATCTTGAACAAATTTGAGTCCATCTTCAAAATGGAGGCAAAGTCTTGGATCAGCATCAAGTTTGCAAGCAGTTTGTGGGATGTATTTTTGACAAAGGCGTACAACACGTTCATCAATTTCAACCATATCTACCTTTTCAATGCTCTTATAACGTAAAATTTCACGGGCAGTTCCCCCATCACCTCCACCGATAATGAGTACTTTTTTGATTTCTGGATTAACTGCCATAGGTACGTGTGTAATCATATCGTGATAGATGAATTCATCTTTTTCTGTTACCATCATTAACCCATCTAATGTAAAGAACTTGCCGAATGTATCACTTTCAAAGAAGTCAATCTGTTGGAAAGCACTTTTTTCAGAGTGTAAGTGTGCCTTAACTTTGATAGAGAATTTAGTATCCTCTTGGTGGTTTTCTGTATACCATAAATCAATCATATTTTCCTCCTGACTACTGTCTAATACAAGAATGTGATTAAGATTATCTGTAGCATTCAAGATGACAGTATCTTGTTTTTGTAAATAGTGATAATACTCAATAAGTGGTTTGGTAATCATCTCACCAGGGATAATAAGTGGAATACCTGGTGGATAAATCATAATAGATTCTCCGCTTATCAGACCATCAGCTTCATCAATAGAGATGAGCTTTTTAGGATGATAGTAAGCTTCTCTTGGTGTAAGAAGAAGCTTGTTGTGCAAGGAGACTACTGGGGTAGTGTTAAGACTAGATGGAAGAGAGCCAGTATAAAGCTTCTTGCTAATGTCTTTTAAGGCAGAAACTAAAGTAGATAGGCTTTCTTTAGTGTCTGCTAGTGAAATAATAGCAAGTACAACGTGAGGCTCGGCTAGTTCGAGTTGAATGTTGTAGTCACTTGCAAGTAAATCATAAATATAAAAACCTGAAACGCCCAAATCACTTACACGGATAAGTAGTCGTAAAGGGTCGAAGTGGTGATCGGCATCCATACACTGAAAACCCGGAATTTGATTAATTTGTGTTTTCGTATGCTTAGTAAGATTAATCAGCTCATGGAATAAAATATGACCCTTGGTAGCAAGTTTATGACGAGCATAGTCCAGAGAACACATCAGCAGATAAGAAGCAGATGTAGTCTGCATCAGATTAATGGTGGAGCGCACTTTCAGTTTATCGATTAGTCCATCGTTATGGAGTAAAACAGAAGATTGGGTAAGAGAACCTCCTGTTTTGTGCATACTAACTGTGACTAGATCAGCGCCTAGCTTGCATGCATTATCAGGTAGCTCAGGGTGAAAAGGAAAGTGAGCACCATGAGCTTGATCTACAAGTACAGGAATACCTTTCTCGTGAGCAAGCTGAATAATAGCCTCAAGTTCTGATATGGCTCCAAAGTAAGTAGGGTGAATGACTAGTATAGCCTTAATATCATCATTGAGGTCAAAAGCGTGCTTGACGCTACTTACAGTAATGCCATTAGCAATACCATAATGGGTATCAATTTCAGGCTCAATAAAAATAGGTTTTGCACCTGTTAGAATAAGTGCGTTAATAGCAGATTTGTGAACGTTGCGAGGAAGGAGAACTTTGTCACCATCGCTTAAGGTACTCATAAGCATATACTGCACACCACAAGTAGAACCATTTACGAGCATAAAGGCATTGTCTGCTTCAAAGGCATCTGCTAAAAGCTTTTCTGCTTCTAGAATGATGCCGGTAGGGTGGGCTAGATGATCTACAGGTTTAGTAGAGTTAACATCCATCCTAAGTACGTCTTCACCCCATAAGCTTTGGAGTTCATCAAGTGCTTTGCCACCTTTATGACCTGGTACATCAAAGCGGGTTATAGATTCACTCGTATAGGTCATAACACCTGTAAGTAGTGGAGTAAGATGATGATTCATTGCCTAATCCTCCACAGGGAACATGGCTTCAGTGACATTAGTCCCATAGAAAATTTCATCCATTTCTTTGCGAACTTTTTTAGCAATCTGATGTGCAGAACCTGGATGAAGATCTTGTTTGGTATAGCCAAATAAGTAGTTATCCAAATCAAAGTTTTTTAGTTTGCATTTTGTGTGGAATATATTTTCCTGATATACATTAACGTCGATCATATGATAAAGATGCTTAATGTGATCAGGAATAAAGTTTTGGATAGAATCAATAGGATGATCAATAAACAGTTTATTGCCTGTAATATCTCTAGTAAAACCACGAACTTTATAGTCAATGGTCATCATATCTGCATCAAAGCAGTGGATGAGATAGTTAAGGGCCTTAAGGGGAGAGATCTCACCACATGTAGAAACATCAATATCGGCCCTAAAGGTACTAATACCATCAGTTGGATGATATTCAGGATAAGTATGTACAGTAATGTGACTTTTATCTAAATGGGCTAGTACGATGTCAGGCAGTGGGCCAGGTGTTGCGCAGTTTGGAAAAGAAGCAGCTGGCGCTATAGGGCTTTCTGATATTAAAATCGTAACACTAGCACCTTGAGGTTCATAATCCTGCTTTGAAACGTTTAAAATATTGGCACCAATAATTTCAGTAACAGTCGTAAGGATTTCAGTAAGTCTGTCGGCATTATATTGTTCGTCAATATAATTAATATAAGCTTCACGATCTTCGGACTTTTGGGTATAACAAATATCATACATGTTGAAACTTAAGGTTTTCGTGAGATTATTAAAGCCATGTAATTTAATTTTTTGTGTATCTAAATGTTCCATCAGTAATAAGACCTCCTTGGTTTTAGTGTGAGAATCATTTTTTAACAAATGCTATTATAGGGGTGACTTTTTGAAAAAGCAATAAAAAATTTTGTATACCTATACTAGTAGTTTAGTAATAGTGTTATAAAAAATAAAATCTTATATCTAACAAAAAGTTTTATAATACTAAACAAAATAAAATAAAATGTAATGCGTATAAGTATATAATAATTATAAAAGTACTAAAGACAAAGAATGTTTAAAAATAAGAATGAAAAAATCTGAAAAAAATAATATAAATTTTATGTATAAGAGTTAAGTAATAATATTTGAAAAAAATATAAAAATTAATTAAAAAAATAAGCGATAGGATAGATAAAAATGAAGAAAAAATGGCTTAAGAATCTATTATATTTACTTATAATGACATTTTTAATTGTATGTATAGACTCTATTAAGGCTCAAGAATTAGACGTATCTAAACCACTTATTTTAGCTTTTCAAAGTCAAAAAGCTAAAGTAGAAGGTGGTGAGAAAATTAATTTTTTAGCTCTATATGCGCTGCCTAATGGAACCCAAAAGGTAGAAGAGAGATGGAGTTATAGACCTCTGTTTTTAGATGAAGAATACGTTGTTTTTGAAAAGCCTGAAGTACTTTTTGCACCAGGCCAGTATGAAATCGCATTGCAGATTAAAGATAGCCATGAGGTATGGAGTGAGCCAGCGCTAACTTATATCACAGTATCTAAAAAATATAGTCAATCTGAAGTAGCCTATATGGCGCAGAAAAATATAAAAGGGGCTAAGTTTAATCTGTTTGGAACTGAAAACTATAGACTATATAAAAAAATAACCGGTACAAGAGATGGTGTAGTGGGTGGAAAGTTAATCATTAGTGATAGTCCGGAAAAGGTCAAAGAAAAAGGGATTTTATATGAGGGAATAAGTAATGGAACAGGAAGACTTCTGATGCACCATCTTCATGATATGAAGGATGGTAAAGATTATAGAATGATGATTTTAGTAACGAATTTAAGTAAGGAGAAACAGAGAATCCGTATTAATAATTATGCTATAAAGGGACCTAGTGAGGATGTGCTTTATGTAGGTGAGCAGCTTCTATTAGATTATTGGGATAACCAAACAAGAGAGGTCGTTTATGATTTGCCAGCAGGGCAGACAGGAATTATTTATAAGCAGGAGCTACCTTGGAAAAGGGGGGATGCCCTATCGAGTTATATAGATTTTCATACAGAGGATAAAGTTAAATGGCAGGTATTATGTGTAGAAAATGGGGATAACTTCGAAACATATAGGCATTATTGTGCAAAAGATCAGCACATAAGGGGAACATTTGAGACTATGAAAAAAATCTATTATATAGATTTAGACACAGAATTAGCCTATTTTTCCATAGGAGAAGGGATGGAAGAATTTCTAATAGGGTTTGATGAGGTATTAGGTAAAGAGGTATATAATAAGGGGAACTTTGGTATGGAGTATGAACTTCATTTAAAAGCGGTGAAAGATACCTTTGTAGTATTTAATCCAAGAGGGGATGTATTTAGAGGGGCGCTTATGTGGAATGGTAAAGTTTATGCCATGCCTAATAAGGGATGTTTAAAAGGAAAAGGAGAAGCTAGTTTTTTGGGAGAGATTCAAGAAGGAGAAGAGGCTATAGTGAAATATATTTTACCTAACGGGTCTTCGGCTCCTGTACTTTTTGTGTTTGTACCCAAAAATAATCTGGAAAAAATGTCAATTTTGAAGGAAATTTGTAAAGCGTATAAGCCGTTCTGAATATAGTGTAAGTATGGGGGGGTCACTATGAAAAATAACTTAGAACTAAGGCGGGAGGATCTTAAAATATCCTATCTCAATACAGGTTTTAATTTTAAAACAACAGATGAAATCCAACCAGATGAGAGCATTATTGATCAGGACAATGCGCTTATGGCACTAGAGTTTGGTTTGCAATTAGGTGCAAGAGGC
>JAHLFD010000050.1:0-3738 GCA_018883975.1 Candidatus Niameybacter stercoravium | reverse complement strand
CACCTACATATAGGCTTGTTACAAAGAAAGTAGCCTGTGCATTATACTTCTTCAGAATAGGATAAGCTTCGGTATAATTACAGAGATATCCATCATCCGCTGTAATCAGGATAGGCCTTTTAGGTAGCCCTGACGTTCCTTCAAGATAATCCTTAAGCTGCTTAAAGTTAATGGGTGTATAGCCCGCTTCAAGTAAAGCTTTAAGCTGAGCCTCAAAGTTGGCTGTGCTAACGGACATGCTTTGGTCTTCTTCTGTGTTTTCTACTTGGTCCTTAATCTTATGATACATAAGAGTAGGGAGATAGCCCTTCTTATAAACAGTTTTCTCACTGATAGGGTAGACTGCTTCCTTCCTAGCTGCTCTTTCTCGGTAACCTATCTCTCCTTTGTAGTCTATAGAGAGATTCTGTACATGATACTGCTCTTTCCCCTTTACTTTGATAACTACTTTCACCTCATTGATACCCTTATGTAAAAGTTCTTCGTCTAGGGTAATGGGATAAGGATACCTAAAACTCTGTCCTGCGGCTGCATCATTCACCTTATACTCTATATAATCTACAGGTTCTTTAGTACGTACTGTAAAGCGCAAAGTCTGATTAGGCTCACTTAGCTTTTTGACTTCATAAAGATTTTCTTTCTTTACAAGTTCATCATTCACTTGAAGCATTTCTTCTAGTCCTGCATAGAAGTCACTGTATTTAACAGGTAATTTACCCAGCTTACTTTGCCTAAAAATCTTATCGATATGCTTATACTCAAAAGGCAAATTATAATAAATTTTATAAGCAGCATCTAACCCCTTTGCCACATCTTGCCCATAATGGGTTGCTAATTCATCTGTAAGTATAAGCTCATACTGCTGACCATATTGATCATTTAGGTATTTCATTAGCTTTTGATCTTCTTCTTGATCTACATGCATATTTAATACCTTTATAAAAGGCATCTCCTTAAATAGAATATCCTTCTCATCTAAAGGCGTATAGACAAAATGAAGCTTTAAGTCCGTTAAAGCTTTTAGTTCTTCATGATTAAAAAGAAGACTGTAAATCGCTTGAACTTGTTGCTGCTCTTCTAAGTTTTTGCCATATAAACTTAAATAAACCTCACCACTTCCCCCCTTAAGCTCCTCTATAAGAGCCTGTAAATCTTCTTCCTGACAATCTGCAACATGGGCCCAAATTTGCTTTTCTACTTGCTCGACTTTAACCCCTGCTCCTTGCTTTTCTCTTCCTATATAAATAGGTAATTCTTTATTCTGTCTAGTCTCTGATGCATACACCGATGTAATGGTCATTAAAAACACTGCGAATAATAAGCTCTTGATAACGTGTATTCTTCTACATTTTCTCATAGCTCTCCCCCTATTGATCTCTGTTTTATAACCTATACACTTTCATTTTGCTGTATCTTAGTATCTTGCACGCTTTTATTTCCGCTAGACTTCATAGCATTCTTTCCTATTTCAAGTGCATATTTGGCCCATATTCCTATATAAACCAAACTATTTATCCACAGACTATAAGTTTTTATATAGTGTTTCTTATAAAAAATCCACATAGCATTGTGGAAGTCGTAGATAACTTTAGTCCTACGTTTTTTAGAACTCCCCCCCTTATAATGAATAATACTTGCTTCTGGATAATACATAATTTTATAGCCACCTTCTTTAATACGGTAGCAAAGGTCTATATCCTCGCCATACATAAAGAAATCTTCATCTAAAAGGCCTACTTGATCGAGTACATGCCTTGGCATAAGCATAAAAGCTCCCATTAGACAATCTACTTCCCCTACTTCATTTTCATCTAAATGAAGTGCATCGTACAAACCATATTTGACTTTATCTCTTTTATGTAACTTTAAGAAATAATAGAAAGAAGCCCTTGGCGTAGGAAACCCTCTCTTACAAGCATGATCTAAGGTCCCATCTGGTAAAATGACTTTGCATCCTAGTGCACCGATTTTACATTCATTCTCTCCTTGTATCGCTGCCTCTGTATTATAACGCTCTATGTACTGCATACACTGCTGTAAGCAATCTTCTACTACATAGGTATCTGAATTAAGGAGTAAGATATACTCTCCCTTCGACTTTCTCATTCCAATATTATTGGCTTTTGCAAAGCCTAAATTCACATCATTTAATGTAATGTTAAGGAGCCCCTGACTTATGATTTCTTTATAATCTTCTTGTAACCTTGCCATACTATCATCTTGAGAAGCATTGTCTACAAGCATAATTTCATATTTAAAAGGTAGCTTCTTCTCGAGTGCTGAATCAATCGTTTGTTTTGTCAATGTATATGTATTGTAGTTGACTATAATAATAGATAATTTCATTTTTATCCACCTTATCCGTTTCATTTCAAGTATACCTATTATAGCATTTTTTACCTCCTATACCTACCCTCTTAATATTTCCAAAAAAATCTCCTAGCACATGGCTAGGAGATTTTTTGCTTTTATATTAAAACCTTTTCTACTGCTTTACATCCATCTCGAGTTCTTTATATTGAAAGGGATTTTCTTGACTCATAAATGCTTTAAGACTTGGCTGCTTCTGATCCTTCTCTGAAAGAAGTACTTCCTCTATACCTTCAAGTGGCCACTCAATCCCTATATCTGGATCGTTCCACCTTATACCACCATCATACTCTGGTGCATAATAATCTGTACACTTATACTGGAAAGTTGCCCTATCCGATAAGACTAAGAATCCATGAGCAAAGCCCTCTGGTACATAAAATTGACGTTTATTTTCAGCACTTAATAGTACCCCTTCCCACTTTCCAAAAGTAGGTGAACCTTCTCGTAAGTCTACAGCTACATCATATACCTCCCCTTCAACCACTCTTACAAGCTTACCTTGTGTATGCTGAGTCTGGAAGTGAAGACCACGGAGTACACCCCTCTTAGAACGTGATTCATTGTCTTGAACAAATTGCATATGAAGTCCTGCTGCTTTAAAATCTTGTTCAGAATAACTCTCCATAAAGTAACCACGACTATCTCCAAACACTTGAGGTTCAATGATATAAAGATCTTTAATAGAGGTTGGCAACACATTTATTTTACCCATTTGCTTTATCTCCTAGATGTTCTTCTTGCCATGCTGCATCTATTTCTAAGTACTCTTCCAATGCTTCCTGCCATGGCCTAAAGGTATTCATGCCTAATTTCTTAAGGTTTGCATTGTCTAACACAGAATACTTGGGTCTTTTAGCTGGCCTTACAAATTCTTCACTTGTGACCTTATTAACCTTAACGTCGATCTCTTTAAGCTTAAATATTTCAAGGGCAAAATCATACCATGAACACATCCCCTCACATGTAGCATGGTAAGTACCATAGTACTCTGTTTGCATAAGATTAATAATAACCGCTACTAAGTCTTTCGTATAAGTAGGGGTCCCATATTGATCCCCTACTACATTAATTTCTTGATTTGTCTTAGCAAGTTTCAACATGGTGCGCACAAAGTTATTGCCTTCTCCATAGAGCCACGCCGTACGAAGAATGAAGTGCTTCTTACATAGCCTACGTACTGCTTCTTCTCCAGCTAATTTACTTTTGCCATATACATTTTGAGGATTTACTTGATCTCCTTCTATATAAGGCACCTCATGTTTACCATCAAAAATATAATCTGTAGAAATATGGACTAACTTAATATCAAATATATCACAAATAATGGCTAAATTTTGTGCACCTAAGGCATTAACTCTATACGCC
>JAHLFD010000049.1:0-30040 GCA_018883975.1 Candidatus Niameybacter stercoravium | reverse complement strand
GGTACTTATCGCATATCTGGCGAGCTCTCTTATGGACAAATTTTTGTTAATGTAGGTAAGGAAGAAAAGGATAAAGTTACTTTAATTCTCGATAATGTAGATATTAATTGTACAGTAGCACCTGCTATCTTCTTCTATAAAGTATACGAATGTAATGCAGATGCTACT
Organism: Candidatus Niameybacter stercoravium; assembly: GCA_018883975.1. Classification (GTDB taxonomy): domain Bacteria; phylum Bacillota; class Clostridia; order Lachnospirales; family Cellulosilyticaceae; genus Zhenhengia; species Zhenhengia stercoravium. The sequence continues at coordinate 29,872 of JAHLFD010000049.1, read as the reverse complement.
ACAGAAACAGCCACCAACCAAGTAGATACATCACAAGCTGGTGCACGTGTTATCCTTGCAGATGATTCTGTAAATGCTATAAAAGGTTCACATGTGGCACGCATTTACAAAGATAACGATGAACAAAAGAAACTTCATAAATATGACGGTGCTTTTTATTCTCGTATGAGTATGGAAATAGATGGTGAATCAAAAGGAAATGGTATTCTTAATATTACTGCTGATAATGAAGGTTTAGACACTGAAATGCACCTTACGCTAAACGGCGGCGTTATCCATATTCAATCTGCTGATGATGGCATTAATGTTAATGAAGATGGCATTAGTGTCCTTACTATTAATGGTGGTTACCTAAGTATCTTTGCTGGGAACGGTAAAGAAGGTGATGGTATCGACTCTAATGGATGGATTGTGATCAATGATGGCACTGTTATTTCTCTTGCCAACCCAAATAGTATGGATGGCGGCATTGATTCTGATATGGGTACCTCTATTAATGGCGGTACAGTGGTTGGTGCAGGCAGTATGTATGACCCACTTGAAAATAATTCCGAACAACTTTTCATGTTCCTACAGTTTGCTGAGGATACAGATGATTTAATCGTTGTAACAGATGAAAAAGATGTCCCAATTTTTGCTTATGATTTCCCTTATGACTATACTTATATTTCATTTAGTACACCTACTCTTACTGAAGGGACTTATCATGTGTATAAAGGCGGAAATATCTCTGGTACTCAGCAAGATGGTTTGTATAGCACAATTACTTCCTATAGCAGTGGCATGCAGCTTCATCATGGAGGTACCTCTCTAAATGGAGGTAAAGGCGACCGCCCAGATATGAATGACCGCGGTGAACGTCCTGCTTTCCCTAATAACGGTGAAATACCAACTATACCTGAAAAAGGTGAATTACCAGCAATGCCTGAAGATATGAAATTCCCTATGATGCCCGAAAATGGTGAACGTCCAGCTCCTCCTGAAGGTATGGAAAACCCAGGTCGTCCTGGTGGCTTTGGTGGTAATATGCAAAGCTCAAGTGACACGGAAAGCTATGATTTTGTACTGACTTCATCCAGCCGTAGCTTTACAAATATCTCCAGTAACCCCCTATCTACTTCTACTCCTAATAACGGAACAGGCTTTACAGATGTAGCAAGCAATAGCTGGTATGCAGAAGCGATTAAATTCTGCCAAGAAAAAGGGCTTATGAGCGGTACTTCTAGTACGACTTTCTCTCCTTTGGATTCTGTAACACGCGAAATGTTTGCTACAATCCTCCATAGGCTTGCTGGCTTACCAAAAGTCTCTGCTACAAGTATCTTTAGTGATGCAAATCCCAAAGCTTATTACTATGACGCTGTCCTTTGGGCTAACCAAGAAGGCATTACAAAAGGTATAGGTAATAATACGTTTGGTGTAGGCCAATCTATCACACTTAAAGACGCTATCACCATGTTTAATCGCTATGAACAAAATACAGATTTTACTAGCCTTATAGAAAATGCTACAAGCTCTGAACCTGCTACCCGTGCTCAAATTGCTTTTCTTCTTATGCAGTATTATAATCGCTAAAACTTATTCTTAAATATATAAGCCCCCTAAGCCTAGTTAATCTAAGCTTAGAGGGCTTGCCTATTAAGTTCCTATTCTTTAGTCGGCCCACTTCCAGTTAGCACCTTCTGCACCAAGCTCGAAGTGGCATTTTATAATACCTAAATCTAATTTTGTATAAAATCCTATTCCAGCTTTCGCTGTTACAGTATTTCCCTCTAATGTTAAATGAAATTTCTGTTGATTCATTGCTGTAGGCGCAAGCATAGCTGCCTCCATTCCTTTTCTAAACCATACTGGCATTGGCCCCTCTACCTTACAAAGTGATTCTAATGGTTTATTTTTATGTGCTATACCTTCTCCTTGTCCATATCCTAATGAAATGACACAACAGAGTTTTTCTCCTTTATCTATTTTACAGCTACTTTTTCCTTTACTATAAGTCATTGCCACCCAGCAGGTAGAAAGTCCAAGCTCTGTAGCCTTAAGAACAACTTTCTCTCCCCAGTAACCACACATCTGCTCAAAATCTTTTCCTTTCTTTCCTACAATTGCAATATAGTTATTGACATTCTTGAATGAACCATAGTGTGCCATAAAACTATTAAAAGCATTAGGCTCATCTAAACAGAGCTGAATGTGCATACCACTCTTTTCATTACATTCCTCTATATAGGCCCCTAGCTCATCCACTATTTTTTCTTCTATTTTCTGTATTGTATAGCTACGTACAGAATGTCTTTTCTCCATTACTTCAAAAATATCCATTATTAATCCTCCCCCTTTCGCATATCAATTGGTGCAAAGTCTTTTACAGTTGCATAAATATGACTTATAAGTTGCATAATTTTATTCCACTGCATTTCATTTGCATCCATGTAATAATAATTCTTGGTTCCCTCTCTACGCATATTGATTATGTCTGCCTCTCTTAATATCCTTAAATGATGAGATACTGCTGGCCTAGAAAGATTCGTCTTTTTTGTAATCTCACCAACACGTATTCCATTACAATCACTCTCTAAAAGTGCCAGAATAATTTGCTGTCTTGTTTCATCTCCAATAGCCGTAAGGGCTTTCCTACACTCTCTAAACTCTTCTGCAATTTTATCTAATCTTTGTCTACACTGCTGCATGGCTCTTCTCCTATGATTCAATAACATGTGGCTCTATTTTTTAATACATTCTTTCCATTTTGTCCTATGATTTCTAATATTCTATTTGGTTCAGATATTTAAACGATTATAACATATCTTTTTTCAAATAGTTCAATGGTAAAGAAAATCGAGACAATAGGGGGCTGATCTTACCCAGTCTTTCATCTTTTATACGCTTAAAGCCCCCAAACCTAGTTTCCTAAATTTGGGGGCTTTATCACCATTATTTAATATCTATCTTCATATCTTTATAATAATATGCTTTATCTCTATCATTAATTTCACGTAACACACGACAAGGATTTCCTACTGCAACAACATTAGCTGGTATATCTTTTGTGACTACACTTCCTGCACCAATAACAGTATTTTCACCAATACTTACCCCAGGTAATACAACTGCTCCAGCTCCTATCCAAACATTGTTTCCTATACGTACAGGAATATTATACTGTGCAACCTTTTTTCTAAGCTCTGGATCAACAGGATGTCCAGCAGTTGCAATCGTTACATTAGGTCCAATCATGACGCTGTCACCAATATAAATATCTGTGTCATCTACTAAAGTCAAATTAAAATTGGCATAAACATTATTACCAAAATGCGTATGTCTTCCCCAGTTAGCATGTAGAGGGGGTTCAATATAACAGTTCTCCCCTAATTCTGCCACAAGACTTTTTAAAATTTCTTGTCTCTTTTCCTTTTCTGATGGCCTGGTATGATTGAAATCATATAAGATTTCTAAACATTGCTCTTGCTCCCTTGCTAAATCTTCATCATCACAGAAATAAACTTTTTGGCTATGCATTCTTTCTTTTGTAGTCATAGTAATCTCCTTTGTATCAAAGCTAAACTATTTAATTTTCTACTTCTTTCATTTTATATCTAAGCTTAATATTTTTCAACAATTTTAAATTTTCATCAACAACAAGACAATACTGTTATATCACCCTCTACTGATTAACTTTCTCCTTTAACTCTGCTAGATTGACGAAACCTCTATATAAATAAGTAGAAAACCTGTATTCTGTTAGGAAAAACATTCGTTGAAACATTTAGTTTTCTTATGTAGAATTATCATATTAGTCTTTAAAATAGATAGTTTATAGCTTAATAAAGGTGATTGGCAAGGATTAAATAATTTAAGGAGAATAATTATGTTTAGAGAAATACGAAGGAAAAAACAATTATTATCACAAGAAGAAACTATTAAAATTATGGAGAAAGGAACGTCGGGGGTTCTTGCATTATTAGGAGATAATGACTACCCTTATGCAGTTCCGCTTAGTTATGTTTATTGTGATTCAAAAATATATTTTCATGCAGCAAAAGCTGGACATAAGATTGATGCAATAAGGAAATCTGAAAAAGCATCTTTTTGTGTTATTGATGAAGATAATGTAGTACCAGAAGAATATACGACTTATTTTAGAAGTGCTATAGCTTTCGGGAAAGTAAAAATAATTGAAAATGAAGAAGGAAAAAGAAATGCTATTGAAAAGTTGGCAGCTAAGTATACGCCAGATGATGAAGAAGGACGCTTGAAAGAAATTGAAAGAGAATATAATATTCTTTGTATGATAGAATTTGATATAGAACATATGACTGGGAAAGAAGCTATTGAGTTAGTAAGAAAAAAATAAGAAAATACAACTAAGCAATTAGTTATATTGAAGTTGCTATCTTTAGCTTTATGTACTATACCCTCACTATTATCTAACAGAGCATAAAATAGAAGTAGCAATTAGAAGGTTTCCTTCTAAATTGCTACTTCTATTTTATGCTTCAATATATTCTTCTACTTCTTCAATTTGATTCGCTACATCTTCCTGAGTCAGTGTATAAATGTAAGAGAATTTCTTTTTCTAATGCTAAATTCAAGTATTTAAGAGCACCTTTGTACTTTTCACAGCCTTGTAAAATCAGACCATAATAGTAATACGATTCTAGGAAATTTGCGTAATTGGCCGTAAGTTCCGAACCTGCTACCAGTGCTCAAATTGCTTTTCTTCTTATGTACTATTATAATCGCTAAAACTTATTTTTAAATGGATCCCCCCCTTAAACTTAGTTCATCTAAGTTTAAGGGGGGATCCATTTAACTTCTATTCTTGTTGTAATAAATTTATCTACTTGACCTTTTTCTATTTCAAGTGGTATAGCCAACCCCAAAATAAATTTTCTTCTGCCATTCCTTCATCATTCATTAGTCCAATTTTTTCTACTCTATATACGCCACATGTCCCATGAATAATATATTCTCCTACTTTAAACATGTTTTTACCATCCTTCTAGCTCGTATTTAACTCCTTTTATTTTAGCATTCTAAAATTTTTTTGTTAGTGCTTTTTAAAAGAATGGCTATTTTTTGTAGAAAAATATAATAGACAAGGCCTTATGTTTCATGCAAATTGACCTACTTATTACTAGGCTATATTATTTAGAATGTACTCTTCTAGCTGTTATCCCTTTAACCCTCCACCAGTTACACCTGCAATAATTTTCTCTGATAAGAAAATATATAATAAAAACGTAGACATGAATACAATAACAACTCCTGCAAATAATCCGCCATAGTCTCCTGTATATTTCATAGCATTAATCATACTGACAAGCCCGACCCCTACTGACTTCATATCATCGGAACTTGCAAAAATCAATGTCATAAAATATTCATTCCATACACCTAAGAAATTAAAAATAGTTACGGTTATAATACCTGGCTGTGCTAACGGAAGCATAATCTTCCAGAATATCTTCATGGGTGAGCATCCATCCATAGCTGTTGCTTCTTCATACTTTGTAGATAATTTCCCAAAAAAGTTTAATAAAAAGGTAGTCGTAAATGGCACATTCATACATACATATAACCCAATAAGTAAAAATTTTGTCCCTGCTATATGCCACTTCACAGCTAAACTAAACAAAGGCATAATAATCATAATGGATAGAATACTCATTCCCATAATAAAACTTATCTTAATCGTTTTATTTCCTAAAGCGGAGTGCTATGCCAAGTTGAATTATATCTATCAATAATGCTATAAACTAAATGCACATCCCTATTACTTAGGCAAAAAGGTTCTAATTGGTATTGTTGATTTTCCATAACCCCTCCATGAGTATCTATACTAAGTTATATTCTCATTTTCAGTATTAATCCTTTATCTTTCCAACTATATACATTTTAATTTAACTAATAATTTTTAATATATCAAAAAATTATTAGTTAATATTATTATATGCTTTTTACAAAGTCAATTTAAAGTTACTAAGTAATGCCTTTCTTCATAGTCAAATAAATACAAATTAACTACAAAAATAAAATATTGTATTGTATTATAAGAATATAATATAATACAATAATAATTCAATAAGTATTATCTAAGCTTTTTTATGTAGGAGGCATAAATATGACTAATATTATTTTTATATTAATTGATGATATGGGCTGGAGAGATTTAGGTTGTTATAAAAGCTCTTTCTATGAAACACCTTGTATTGATAAGCTTGCACAAGAAGGTATGCTATTTGATAATGCCTATGCAGCTTGTCCTGTATGTTCACCAAGTCGTGCTAGTTTAATGAGTGGTAAGTATCCTGCTAGGGTAGGTGTTACAGACTGGATCGGTGCACACACACAAGGCAAATTAATAGATGCACCTTATATTAAACACCTGCCTTTAGAAGAAAAAAGTATTGCTACCGTATTAAGAGAAAATGGTTATGCAACGTGGCATGTAGGAAAATGGCACCTTGGCACAAAAGAATATTATCCTGAAAATCATGGATTTGATATTAATATTGGGGGTAACCATTTAGGTCATCCACATCATGGTTACTTTAGCCCTTGGAAGCTGGATAATCTAGAAGAGGGTCCTGAAGGTGAATACTTAACAGATAGGCTGACTAATGAGGCTATCAAGCTCATCAAACATAGAGATTGTAATAAACCCTTTTTCTTAAATCTATGGCATTATACTGTACATACGCCTGTACAAGCTAAACCAGAAGACATCCATTACTTTAAAGAAAAATCCAGAACACTCGGTTTAGACCAATTAGAAGCATTTGAAGAAGGAGCCTTCTTCCCTTGTGACCATAAAAAGAACGAGAAGATTCTAAGACGCAAAATTCAATCTGACCCAACTTACGCTGCAATGATCTATAATCTTGATCAAAATACTCAAAGATTAATCAAAGCCCTAGAGGATGAAGGCATTTTAGAAGATACTCTTATTTTATTTACTTCTGACAACGGCGGACTCGCTACATCTGAAGGATCACCTACATGCAATTTTCCTCTCAATGAAGGAAAGGGATGGGTATATGAAGGTGGCATTAGAGAACCTCTTATTGCATACTGGAAAGGGAAAATCCACCCAGGCTGCATAAGTAATAAGGTGATTACTAGCCCTGACTTTTACCCTACTCTACTAGATATAGCTGGCATTCCACAAATTCCTGAACAACATATAGATGGTGAGAGTTTCCTACATGAATTAAAAGGAAATAAAAAGGATAGACTAAGTCCTGTTTTCTGGCACTACCCACACTACGGCAATCAAGGCGGTACACCAGCATCAGCTATCCGATCAGGCGACTATAAATTAATTTACAAATATGAAGATGAAACCTACGAGTTATATAATCTTGCTGAAGATATTAGTGAACAACATGACCTTTCACAAACTCATAGGGACATAGCCGAGAACCTACTTATGATGTTAAAAGAATGGATTGAACAGGTTCAAGGTAAAATTCCTGAAAAAGCATAAACTAGTATTCCTTATCTCTATCCCTGTTTCACATAATTCCTAACAAGGATTGGCAACTGCAACTACATTAACTAGAACCTCTTTGATAGGCCACCGCAAAGAACGTATAGATTAGAACTTATTACATTGCACTAAATATATCCTTTATGCAGAAAATAACTATTGCTTGGAGGACCATTATTTAAATCTCCTATTTCTGTAAAGGACGGCAAAATAACGCAGCATGGTGAATACATGCATTTATCCCTTTCTTCTTAATGAAACCTTTAAATAAATAAGTAGAAAACTTGCATTCTGTTATGAAAAACATTCGTTGAAACATTTAGTTTTCTTATGTAGAATTATAGTCTTTAAAATAGTTATTTTATGAGTTAATAAATGGGCAGGTATGAAGGAAGCCTGACCTATTATGAATACTTTAAAATGGAACCTAATAGTGAGAAAATCAAAGAAAATTTGACAGGACTGCCACCTAATACAACAATGGAAGATAAATATTTTACGGGTTTTTATGAAAGGGATAAGTTAGTTGCTATTTTAGATTTAATAACGGGATATCCCACTGAAGATATAGCCTATATTTGTTGGTTTATGATGAATAAAGAATTTCAATATGCTGGGATAGGCAGTGCAATTATTACAGAAATTATTTTGCAATTAAAAGAAAAGCATGTCCGCTCTGTACAGTTAGAGTATATAAAGGGAAATCAGCAGTCACAAAAATTTGGGGTAAAAAATAAATTTATTCCTACCGGGAGTGAAGTTGAAGAAGATAATTATACGATTATAACTATGCAAAGGGAGATATAGTTATATTGAAGTTGCTATCTTTAGCTTTATGTACTATATCCTCACTATTATCTAACAGAGCATAAAATAAAAGTAGCAATTTAGAAGGTTTCCTTCTAAATTGCTACTTTTATTTTATGCTTCAATATATTCTTCTACTTCTTCAATTTGATTCTCTATATCTTCCTGAGTTAGTGTATAAATATAAGAGAATTTCTTTTCTAATGCTAGATTGAAGTATTTAAGAGCTCCTTTGTACTTTTCACAGCCTTGTAAAATCAGACCATAGTAGTAATATGGCTCTGGGAAATTTGCATAATCAGCTATAAGCTCTTTATAAAGTTTAACAGCCTCTTTCTCATGACCTGTATAGTAATAACTTGTTGCAAGATTACATTTAATACGTTCACTGGTATTATTAAACTCAAATGCTTTTAAGTTAAACTCCAGTGCCTTTTTATAATTTTTCGCACATATAAGGAGATAACCTAAAGTCTCATAAATAAGAATACTATCTTTATCATTTAAAAGTGCTTCATAAATCTCAATAGCTCTATGTAAGCCGCCTTGTTTCCAAATACTTAATGCATTTGTTGCATTATAGTTAAGACGCTCATTATCATCCATGGTATCATAGCTAAGTGTTCCTAAAATTTTTGCACCTTCACTTACTTTACCTTCACTTATTAAACGGTACGCATATAAGATTTTGACCATGCTGGGGCAACCTTCTAGTTGAATAGCCTTTTCATAAAGCGTAAAGCTCTTCTCAATTTGTCCCTTCTTATAAGCAGATGCCGCTGAAGATGCAAGGAAAGCTGCTCTTTGTTTGTACATGACAAAGCCAAAAGAAACTATAAAAATGATAACACCTAAAAGAATATTCCTTAGAAAAAAGGAACAAATGAAACTAAGCACAACCCCTAAGAGTAAAATGGCATTAGCCGAATTATTTTTTCTCATAGTATTCTCCTTTATCTTTTATCTATAAATAATTAAAAAATTATATCATTTACTAGATATCTAGTCAAATCTACTTAAATAATCGGTGCTTGGTTATTCATAGAGTAACCATCACTTCTCACGTCACTCATCTCTAGGCTGGTATCCTTTATTTCGATCTTACTTAGTTTTTTAACCGCCCCATAGGACTCTTTTAGTGAAAGGCTATCCCCTCGTCCAGAAATCACCCATAGAACTTTATAGCCTCTAGGGATAACCTGTAATTTTTCTTCACCTTTACCATCTGTAAAATAGATGAGTAAATTAATATTTTTCTTATTAGCATAATCAAAAACTGGTGTAAATCTGGTACCCCCACTTGCACGCATTCTCTCTTGGACATTACGTACAGATTTTACTTTATAAGCACGTCTAATTTGGTCATCACACTCTATAAGTGTAATCTCATGATTATAATTCTTGACAATATGAAGGACTTCCTTGATAGCTTGGTTAAACTCTTCCTGGCTCATACTTCCACTTATATCAACTGCAACAGCTATTTCTGCCTTGTGGTTTCTAAGCTGCCCTCTTAAATCTAGCCTTTCAGGTTGTCTTCTATTGCGCCTTGTTATAGTCTTCTTTTTATTACTTTCAACGGCTCCCATTAATCTACTAAGATATAAATTCCAGGGCAATTCCCCCTTACTACTTTTAAGAGATGCAATCATACCTTCTAAATGAGATGGTATGCTGCCTTTCTGTGCATGGGTTATAAATTTCTGTGTAAACTCTCTAAGGGTTTTCTCATCTATTTCATCAGACTCTTCCCACAAGTCATGTGTGCTTTCTGGATTATAAGAATCGTCTACCTCACCTTCTTCATCTTCTTCTAGCAAGTCAAAGACTATTTGAAGCTTCTCGGCGTAGTATTCAAAAGGCTCATAAGGCTCAAGCTGCAGGCCATACTTAGTGTTAACTTGTTTTAAAGTGGTTGCATAAGGTGGAAGGTAATCTAAATATTTATTAACCACTATGTCCATGGCCATATTAAGCACTCTTGTAGCGTATCTACCTTTTAGCTCTCTCGCCCTTATTAAATGCATAGACAATATATGATGAATTTCATGCTTAATAGTTGTCTCCATTTGTTTTATATTAAGGGTTAAGAAAATAATCGGATTAAAATATATAACATATTTAGCCCCTTTAAAGTTCACAGCACTAGGACTACTGATGTCAAATCTAATTTCTCTTCCCATCTGAAATAAGAAATACCCATAGAAATTATCTTTCTCTTCCATAAGGCTTAAACTAACCTTATCTATCAGCCTAAAAAAAGCCTCTTTAAAATCTTGTGAGATCTCTACCTCTACTAACTCTTGTGTACGAATAGCTTTTAACATAGACGTATGACTTATGATTTCTAATGATTTTTCATAAAGCTCTTGTACTTGCTTACTAAAATAAGTTTCCATAAACTATCCCCTTATTGCACCATACGCCTCAAAATAGGATTCTACAAAAGCTTCATTTTCAAGAGCTCTCTTGTATACTTCCGTATAACTGTTTTTAATCTCCTTCATAATGCCTACCATTAAATCAATAGGATAAGCTTTTAAGAATGCTACCAATCGAGCGATAGATTCTGCTGACTCTTCTTCATTATTTTTTATATTTAATTCTAAAGTTTTTAGGATATTCATAGCAGCTAAATAAAGTCTTGTATGACTCTCACTTTTCACTTGTTCCATAACAGCATCGCTTAGTACATCTCCTGCAAAAACATCTTCATAACTTATTAAAGGTCTACAATCTGATTCCACAAAGCTCATAAACTCTTCTGCAATTACCTTACCTACATTCCCTTTGATAACATTTAAGAATACTGTTCTTGGCAATACATCTTTTTGTTCTTTATAAACTTGATAGCTCTTAGATACTCTTTCATAACTTCTTGGCGTTGCTCTTACATCATCTTCATTCTTTCTATTTAAATACTCTGGGAAGGTTGATATAAATTCTATAACTTTTGGATCAATGCCTGCACTTACTGCCCATTTTATCCACTGCACATGGTCACTCTCCATGTTTAACCACACAAATCTATTTTCTTGAGCGGCATCCATATCTACAACTTGATAATCAAAATCTGAACCATATTTACTTGATGGATTCATGGCCGCTAAAATTTTTACATTTTGATGTAATCTATAGCCATTGATTTCTCTATTTAAAATTAAATTCATGAGTTCCTGCTGTACAGTATGCTCACAGCGGTTAATCTCATCTATAAATAAAAGCACTTTTTTACCTGATGCTATCTCTTCATCTATTTCTTTAAGTTTATTATGTACTGCATAAACAGTCATCTTCTTCTCTACCTGATTTCCATTAGCATCAATGGCTGTATAAGATTCTATAGTTGGAAGGCCTCCTATCTCTCCTTCTTTCAGGAGATTACCATCAATAACGACAAGGCTCCATTCATTTTCCTTGGCAATTTTCTTTGCTAGCGCTGTCTTACCTATTCCACTTTGGCCTACTACTAAAGGGACTTCTCCAGTAGCTAATACTAATTCAACACTTTTTAATGTTTCTATAAAATTCATTGCATTTCTCTCCTATAACATCTTAAGTCTTTCATCTACAGCTATTTTCTTTGCCTTTTGACTTCCATATTGATAAATAAATAAGATCTTATCTATTGGCATAGTCTGGCTATTTCTATCTATCACATTGCAATTTAAAAAGTCTCTTACATATTTTTCTTCAACATTTTCATCTGCTAAAACTTGTTTTAATACATCTTCTAATTCATCTTGAGTGATTTTGTTTCCAACATGTTTAATGACTAAAATATTTACTTTTAGAAATTCTAGTATTTTATTTTGATCTAATTCCTTTACAAAATGAATAGCTGCTTCATTATTTTTGATAGCTATACGTTCCACAATAGGACTAGGTGAAGCGATATATTTAAGTGCATCATAACTTTTATTTACAGCCTCTTCCTGTACACTTTCATAAGGTGCTTTGATATATTTAATAGCATCATAGTTTTTTCTAACAGCTAAAAGCTGTAAGGCCTCACTAGGCTCTTTAGCATATTGAATAGCCCATCCAGCTTGCTCTATAGCTAATGCCATAACCTTATCCGTTGGATTTTTAATATATTCTAAGATGTTCCATCCACTCTCTATGGCTTTTATCATCATATCCTCAGTTGGGTCACTAACAAATTTAATAGCTCTAGGATTATTATTGATAGCGATTTCTTCCATCTGCCTCGTTGGCTCTTTTATGTATTCTAATACTAATCCATTCTTACTTACCGCTAATAACTTCATCTCATCTGTAGGATTTTTTATCATTTTTATAATAGGAGGATTCATGTTTATTGATTTAATAATTTGTGCCTCGTCCATGATATTCCCTTCTTTCTATTACTTTCATTTCTATATCCATAAAATAAATATAAGTCTATTATAATAGAAAAACTCCTTAATAACAACGAAAGTAATCTATTGAATATACAGATTATTTTTTGTAATAATAGGAGATAAAAGGGACTGTCCCTGTTAGATTTGGGACTGTCCCTTCTATATAGGCATAGCCTAATATCTAAATTTGTTTAATACATGGAGTTGTTAAAATACCCATTTTTTGAAGTCTATATTCATAGCACCATCTCTCACCTGTTGTACGCCATCCATCTGGTCCAAACCATCTAGCACTTTCATCACAATTATGAACTGCACCAAAGGCATTGATTCTATTGCCATATAACTTAAATTCTATTTCATGTACACCTGGGGAGATATTTTCTATTTTTAACTTATAAGGAGAAAATACTACTTTACCTACTTCTCTACCATCTAAAAAGACAGCTATTAGTGCACCTCTATATTGAGGTACTTGTATAATAAGATTTTCTTTTTGCACTTCAACCTTTAATTTATAACTAAGATTACCTGCATAAAAAGGTAAGCCTTGCACAGTCCAATCGCCAAATCCTATTTGCTGTGGTAGTGCTACAATGACTTTAGTTCTTCCCCTTACTTCAACCCCAAATGCCCCTAGTAAATAGCACCATTCTAAATGCGTTGTTTTCCCAAAAGGATAGGTAATTTCTATCTCATTTTCTCCTTTAAAAAGTTTAGGGATAGGAACAGTTTGAATGCAACGGTCTACGAACCATCCATCTGGACGCGCTTCTACTTTTTCTCCATTCACAACTAAACTTGCTTCAGTTAACTTTTCTGCAGCAAATTGAGCTCCTTCTACCTCTACGTTACTGATTACTTTAAATCTCAATGTTACTTGATGTGTCAAAGCTTCTTTCTCTAAAGTCCAAGGCTGTGCGACTTGCCCGCCTCTTAGCGGATAACCTAGCTTCATACGACACTTATTATCAAGCCTTAGTATCTCCTCTTCTTTTTCATACGCTCCATCATCAAGCTTATATTCTGCTATATCTAATAAATAAACATTAGGTTCCTCTAGCGAAATAGGAACTTCAGGTGCTATGCTGAGCGTATTGGCATTCTCATCTACCTCTTGATTCGCTATCTCAAGTCCCTTTTGACTATAGCTGTTTGTATGCTCTAGCTTCATTAACAAACTATCGTGCTGATACATTGCATAGCTCAGTACAGTATATTCCCCATCATAAATGGCTTTCATCTGCTCTATTTCACCTGTTAATGCTTCATAAAGAACAGGTTTATAAATTCCTTTAATTTTAATCTTGAGCATTTCTTTTTGTGATATATCTTGATTATGAGGTTTTTTGCCTTGACAGATAAATAACCATTTATCATCTCCATCTTGCCTCATTTGATAAAGTAAGGAATCTACACGCTCCCCTGATGATTTCACAATACTAATGTCACTATTTTCTTCTAGTGCCTCCAAAATATCTTTCTTGCAATAAGGGATTTTTTCACTAGAATGATATAAAGCCACTACTTCCTCATTAGGTAGCGCATCCATATATTTAGGCGCCTCTCCTAAAAAGATTAATCTTCCACCCGCTGCTTTAAACTGAACAAGTCGCTCATATGTTGTTTTTCTTAAAGTTTCACACTCAGGTACAATAATTACATCATATCGCATTTTACCTACTTCTAGTGGACTAGCTCCTTCTTTACATTGAGTAGGCAATAAAGATTCTGCTATAAAATCAAAATCAATAAGTCCAAATAGAAGCCATTCTGTGATTTCCCTAAATCTTTGTTCTTTGCATTCCCTAATTAACTGTGTTTGCTCTCTAGGACCAAAGTGTAACCAATAACTCTCTATAGGATGAATAACCCCTACCTTGACATCTGGTACACCTCTTGTTAAAGCTGTATTGATTCTTGCAAAATAATCTTCTATATAAGCGTACTGTTTATACCAAGGAGACTGATAACCTATGGATGCAGGATAATCTCTTTTTGCTTCACCCTCCATAGATACCCATGTTAGGTGTGGTACTCTTACTGTCACACCTAATGCAGCCTGCCAATCTCCTTGTAACTTGTGTCCTCTAAAATCAAAGTCCCAATTGGTTACACCATATAATTCAGATAAGACGCCTTCTCTTCCAAATTGATGCGCTGCGGACTGGGCTTGTTTGGCCGTTGTATATTCACGGCTATCACATAGCATATCAATTCCCGGCAAACTAAAACTGCGATAAGAGCGCATCGCCTCTCCTAATGCAGCAGTCTGAGAGTTTAAAGTAGGCTCCTCCATCATATGCCCTGTTAATAAGAGATTATGATCCATACACCACTTGCCACATTGATCTGCAAAAGACTTTGCAAACCTTTCTGCTACATGATTGTGATAATGGTAGCGTACAGGAGAAACTGATTCTTTATCTAATTCCCAGAAAAGCTCAGGTAACTTCTCTAATAAATCTTCTTCATAATCAGCCTTATAAGTATCCGCAAGGTCATCTGTCCAAGGTATAATAATATCTTTACCTTCAAATGGTGAATCCAAAGTTGTCTTATGGGTGAATTGTGGTTCATCTGTAAAAATAGCTGGTATTATCTTACCAAATCTATCCCCCACCTTATTGTGATAGGCCCCATAAGTGATTTGTATAAACTTTTGTATAGCCTCTTTATTTAAGGTATCTACATAAGTCTGATTATTAAACCATTCACTTTCTAAAGCTACTTCAAGATAAGCATACCATTTCTCTCCTTCAGCCACTTCATCCTCTTTTAGTTGTTTATAACTTTGTAAATATCCTTTAGAATCAAGTTTTACATCATAACTTGCTAAGCATGTTCCTTTTCCTGTTCTACTTCCCCTTGAAGCTGAATCACCATCCGTTGTATAGTTCTCCCCCTTATAGTAAGGTGTTTTAGTAAATAATAAATATCTGGCCCGATACCTAGGTTCCTTTGTTACAAGTCCCCCCGCATACCCAGATGGCCAACGATCTTCATCATAGAGCCATGCAAGCATATCTTCTTGCTCAGCTTCATCCACACAATGTGCAACAAGTTCCATAAAGGCTTCACTTAGATAAGGTGTTTGCATACCTGTTCTAGGATGCATATGAAAACCTCCGAACCCCATTTCTTTAAAGTATTTTATTTGCTCACTTAGTATCCCCTTATCTAGCCTAGTATTCCATGCCCAAAAAGGTGCTCCTCTATACTCACTTGTAGGATTCTTGAAAAGCGCCTCACTTAAAGTGCCTTCTTTACTTTTTTCATAAATCATACCATTTCCCCCATGTTTATTAAATTTTGGTGCAAGCCTTTGCTTTTATTTAATACATAAAGTCTTAATGCTATAAGGTGCTACCTGACTTGTTACACACTTTCCATCTACTGCGTAAGATTTGCCTACTGGTCTTTCTAAAAAATCTACTTCATAAGCAGATCCAATATCTACTGGTAGATGGAAGGTAGCCTTAGCATCTACTCCGCCAACTTCATGATAGCGTATAATCCACGCACCTTCTAAGTTTTCTGCTCTTTTAACCGCATCTACCACAATACCTTCGCCCTCTATTTTCAAGAAAGATAATGCCTGTGGTAAGCTACCCTCTTGATTTGCCTTACACCCTATCACATCCACTTGATGATTGAGTAAGGCTGCTTCTCGTCTTGTAGCTTCCACACTGCCTATACCTATGACGAACTCAAAACAATGTGTACCATTTTCAGGATGTGTATCTGGATGGTTACTGCTTCTAAGAAGAGAAATGGCTAAACTATTTTGTAATCCTCTGTAACCATATTTAGATTCGGTTGTTATATAAAGACCATACTGCTCCTCACAACGTGCCCATCCATAACTAGTAGCCGGTACATCTTCTTCAAGTGCATAACGCGTTACTTCTCCCATAGGCACATCATAAACGAACTCACCTGTATGTTGTTTTAAATTCACTTTGTAGCTTAGTTGAGGTGTGTAAATACCATCACCTATTTCATTCCATATGGTCTCTACATGATATTCTACTGCACATTTCTCTTTGTAAAGGGTTACAGTTACTTTAAGAGTAGAATCCGCTAATTTCATGGTATAGCTCAGGCTTTGTGATGCACTTCCCCCATGTCTATGGACATCGCTGCATTCGCGCTTCACATCATCGACAGAGACATAGCGCCCCACAACCCATGCATTTGAACCTTTACCATCTTCCTTAATATAGTGGAACCTTGCCCCTTTCCCTTCTTCTAAAAGTTCCTTATCTACTACTTTATCAAAGAATGAAATCATATCTAATGTTGTAGGATCAAAAGTTACCTTGATGTATTCATTCTCCAATGTATAATCCATATATTGATTCGTACGCTTATCTCCTTCAAAAGGTGATGCTATTGCAATATCTGATCGCTGTGTAACCAAAATCGTATCATAACCATAACTTGGTAAAGGTACTTCCACTAAAAGTTTGGTATACCAATGCCCCCAATACTGGTTATAGCCATCTTTCTGCTTTTCAAAGTTTAAGGCTTCACCTTTTGAATTGTATACTGCAAGCTGATTCAAATCCTCTTTGTAGTCCCATAACATGACTTCTACATAACGGATTGCCTCATAAGCTGTATGATTAAATAAAGTATATAGTCTTGTTGCTCCTCCATATCTGGCATTTTGTGCCAGCCCTAGGTTAAAAGATATACCCTCTAGGCCAACCAAACGGCGTGTATGAACTCCTACCCCTGCCCCCTCTGCTGTCTCAACTTCATGACTAAGCGTATTTGTAATGCCCCTAGTATCAATCTGTCTCACCAAATACTCTAATTCTAATTTTCTTACTGTATTGGCCTTTGCCATAATATCTTGGAACTTACCTAATGCATATTCTTTTGTAAAGTTAATCCCACACCCTGGCAAAATATCATGGAATTGATTAAAGAGTGTCTTTTGCCAAGCTTCTTCAAAGCTTTTATTAGCATAAGGCCTTCCTAACAAAGTATGGGTCATACTATTGATATACTCTGTATCTACAAGTGTATTTTCACTATAACGATTAGCCATTTTAATACGTGAAGAAGAAGTAAAGCATCCTGTAAGTGTAAAGTTTAACTCATGGTTTACAACAGGCAAATCCTCTTTTTTATGTTCTACTGCTTTAAAATACTTTTGATAAGTACTGAATTTTAAAGTTGGATAGATAGGCCAGTTATTCATATCTTGCAGCTTTTCAATATCACGTCTTGTTGGTCCACCACCATGGTCCCCTACACCATATACAAAAAGGCCATCTTTTACACCAAACCTTTCACAAATTTCAGGTAGATGATTAAAAGAGTTTCCTGTAATGGCATTACCGTACCAACTAGGTTCTCTATAAGCTAAAACACTGGCTCCAGATGGTGCTTGCCATTGATATAAAGTATGATCTTCTAAGCCCCTACAATGATAGTAGTATTTAACGCCTCCATTAGCTAGAATTTCTGGAATATGTGCAGAATGTCCGAAGCAATCTGGCTCAAAATCCAATTGCAAAGTATCTACATCAATCTCAAAAAGCTTAGATAAGTAGTTCTTCGTATAAAGAATATGTCTTGCAAAACTTTCTCCACTAGACATATTGCGATCATTCTCAACCCATGTAGAAGCTGCCAATTCCCATCTGCCTTCGTGAACATAGTGTTAATCTCCGCTATCATCTCTGGACAGTAGTTTTCAATAATCTTATAAGTAGACGCCTGTGACTGAGAATATGTAAAATCTTTATACTCATTTAGAAGGTTTAACATGGTTCTAAAAGTATCAATAGTTACTGAAACTGTCTCATGCCATCCCCACATCCAGTTCATATCAATATGTGCATGTGCCACACAGTGTATAGTGTAAGCTTTTAGCGCCTCACCTAGAGGCATCATTTCCTGTTCAGCTTGTAACACTTGCTCTTTTGTAATATACCCCTGTGTCTTTTTTAAGGTTAAAATTTTATTACTAACTGATTCAATTAATGTATGATAGGTATCCTTTTGTGTTACTGAATAAGCCATAGCAAAACGTATTTGCTGTAAAATACGATCTTCCCAGTAGTTAAAGCTCTTCCCTGCCTCTGGATTATTAACCCCTACCATCTGATCCCAGTAATGCCCCTTATAATCTTCTCTGTACTTCATTAATTCATTATATGCTTTCATCACCTGATCACCCTTTTATAAATGATTTTATCTAAATTATAATGAAGTACATCTTAAATCTACATGTTTAATCTTATCTTCTTCATGTACTTTCTCACCTAATTTTCTATACTAAAAACGCTAAACCCCCGAAGCTCGTTTCCTAACTTCGGGGGTTTTAGTCTATTTTCTTATGAAAATAACTCAAGCTATCAAATACTTACTACATATATTCCTTATGTAAGGTAAAGCCACGACCACGTACTTCATTTACTTGATTAATAATCA
Source organism: Candidatus Niameybacter stercoravium (assembly GCA_018883975.1). GTDB lineage: Bacteria > Bacillota > Clostridia > Lachnospirales > Cellulosilyticaceae > Zhenhengia > Zhenhengia stercoravium. The sequence goes on along the minus strand of JAHLFD010000049.1, from coordinate 10,759 downwards.
TAAAGGCATTAGGGTCTATCTCCATAACTAAGTCATTTACTTTAGAGAGCTCCCTACTTGATACAACGGTAAGCACTGCATAAGATTCTTTCCTTGTATGCCCACCCTCACTATGTATTAAAGTTGTTCCTCTATCTAACTTTGTACGAATAATTTCACTAATAGCTTCGCTTTTTTCACTGATAATCTTAATCTGCATCTGATTTTTACCAATCATTAATACCTTATCAAGTACCATTGTATAAAGGAGTACTAAAAGTATGCCATAAAGTATTTTCTCTTGACTTGCAAAGAGCATCTGTGTAAGTAAAATCAGACAGTCTAGTACAGACATGGTGCCAGAAACGGATAGATTAAGTTTTTTATTTAAAATAAGTGGCGGAATGTCCATCCCTCCTGTTGAAGCGCCAGCACGGATAACCATCCCAATACCTGCTCCAATCAGTAAACCTGCAAATATAGTGGCTAACATGGTATCATTGGTCATGCCGACACCACCAAATACCTTCTCGAAAAGACTTAATATAAAAGGATAATAAAAAGTACTTATAATAGTAGTTAGTGCAAAAGACTTTCCTAATACGACTGCTCCTAAAATAAACATCACTACATTAAATACCCCTACAAACACGGAAACAGGAATGCCTATCTGATGCTGAAAAACTAAAGCAAGCCCTGTCGTCCCTCCGGTTATAAGATTATTAGGTAGAATGAATAGTGCTACTGCTAAGGCATATAGTGTATTACCTAACAAAATAATGAATATCTTTTTTATATTATTCATTGCTTATCTCCTCTCTTCATCTCTTGTATCCTTATTTTCCTTGTTCATTATAACACTAAATTCCCACTATTATCATTTATATAATGTATTTATCCTTCAAGCTTAGTATTGGCCGTACTAAGATAACTTTGCTACAATACACGTAAATTTAAAAATATTAATAATAGGGCTATGTCAGTCCTTATCTAGTAAGCATTGATATAGCCCTATTATTCCTTCTTCACATCTATCATCCTAGTTAATAATTTCTAAGACATAATCCTTAAACATTCCAAAAGTCCCATTTTCAGTATGGGTTCCTTTGTGAATCTCTTTCGTAAGGAAGTTATATGTGACATTTCCATAATTAAAGATTGCACTATATAGGCTAAAAGTATCTTCTTTTATATGATACACAATGCCTTCAGCCATGGCTTTAGCACAAATCTCAATGAAGCTCTCACTTTCATCCAATTGCTTTTTCACTACTCTTTCTAAAATGAAAAGTAATAAACGGTAGTCTCCACTTAAAGGAAACATTTGGTCTTGGTTCATGTAAAATAGCTTTCCTGTATTATGAAAATATTTTACTGTTTTGTACCCGATAGCATGATAGTCTTCAAAAATTTCTACCTCTGCCACTCCAAGCTCTTTGATTTGATTACTTATAGTTTCCCAGCTTACTGTTGCTGTAGATTTATTATTGTGAATTGTTTTTTCAAAACAGTCATAAGCATCTTCTATTTTTTCAACAGTTGCAATAACTTTTTCATTTACATGTACTTGATAATTGCTTCCATCATAAATTAAGGCAATTTTATTATTCATAGACCCTCCTCATATACACTTTAATTAATAATAATTATTATACCATATTTATTACTTAAATATGAAGTAATTGCAATGAATCGTAAAAAATGTTATGCTACCAACGGTAAACTTAACATAGTATCTTTACTACATTGAAATCAACTATAAAATGATGATTAGAACGATAATATATTGAAGAGCTTGTGTTTATAAGCTCTTTTTTACTGCTAAAGGAAGGTAAATAATATGATAAAAGTTGAAAACTTATCCTACTCGTTTCCACAAAAAGATTTATATCATAACATTTCATTTACATTAGAAGAAGGTCAGCATTGCGCTTTTATAGGCGCAAGTGGCAATGGAAAAAGTACGCTGATAGATATGATTATGGATCCAGAAAACTATATGTTTGATGGTAAGTTAGAGCTAGCCCCTCATTGTAGAATTGGATATGTAAGCCAGTTCTCTGCACTAGATAAAACAAAAGATGTCACAGTTTTTGAATATATAGCAGAAGAATTTATTAAGCTACAAAATGAAATCACCTCTATTTGCACGGAAATGGAAACCTCTTTAGACATTGAGGCTTTACTAGAAAAATACCAAGAAGCCTTAGATGCATTTGATGCCATTGGTGGGGATGATTTTGAAAGCAACATTACTAAAAAATTAAATCTAGTAAATCTAAGCAAACACGAAAACCTTATGGTTTCTAAACTTAGTGGTGGTGAATTCAAACTGATCCAAGTTATTAAGGAAATGCTAACAGCTCCAGATTTAATGATCATGGACGAACCTGATGTATTTTTAGACTTTGACCATCTTAATGGTCTTAAAAATCTCATCAACTCACATAAAGGCACAATGCTTGTTATTACGCATAACAGATATTTATTAAATCATTGTTTCAATAGAATTATCCACCTTGAAAACATGGAACTCCAAGAATTTGATGGTCGCTATATAGACTATAACTTCTCATTACTTCAGCGTAAAATTGAGCTACAAGAACTTGCTACTGCCGATACTGAAGAAATTGAAAGAAATGCAATTCTAATCGATAAACTAAGAGCTGCCGCAAGTGCTAATTCTGAAGCTGCTAGAGGTAAAGCACTCAATGCAAGAGTTAAAATTCAAGAAAAATTAGAAGCACGTAGAATTAAAGCACCATTTGTAGAGATTAAACAACCTAAAATGAGTTTTGGTACAGAAAATGTAATAGATACAAATCAAACAGAGGAAACTACTGCTTTAAAAATCACTGACTATAGTGTTTCCTTTGCTGATACACTTTTAGAAAATGTTAACTTTGAGATTAAATCTACAGATAAAGTAGCGCTTATCGGTCCAAATGGTTGCGGAAAAACAACTTTACTTAGAGAAATCTTTAAAAATAACCATACTGCTATTGAAATCAATGAAGCTATTCAAATAGCTTTCTTATCTCAACTTCAAGGTGAAATGCTTAATGAATCTCATACCATACTAGAAGAATTCTTTGAAGCTGGCTTCGAATCGCCTCAAGAGATTAAAGCCCATCTATCAGATTATGGTTTTGAGGAAGAAATCATAAATCAAAAGATCAGCGCTTTATCTGGTGGAGAAAAAAATATCCTTCAATTAGCTAAACTTTCTGCAAGTCAAGCAAATCTACTCCTTCTTGACGAACCAACAAGCCATCTAGATACCTATTCACAACTGGCACTAGAAAAAGCTATAGAAAACTATAAAGGTGCTATCCTTATGATTTCTCATGATTTCTATTCCATCGTAAACTGTATGGATTATGTTTTAATCATTGAAGATAAGACCATTAGAAAAATGAGTATGAGAAAATTTAGAAAGATGATTTATGCAAATCATTTTGATAAAGATTATCTAGAGATTGAACAAAAGAAAAAAGCAGTTGAGACAAAGATAGAATTAGCTTTAAAAGATACTGATTTTGAGCTGGCAAAAGTTCTATCTAAGCAGTTAGAAGAGCTGATTAAACTGCTTTAAATGCTGTCTATATTGATTCTATATCTCACATATTTCAAGAACCAAAAATCTCATGCAGCAGCCCTTATACCATTATTAAAATAATTTTTATATTTACTCCATAAAAAAATATCTATCTATATCATTAACTATATAATTTTTTACCAATATATGTTTTTTAAAATAATTATACAATTTTTCTTGACTTTTATTTTATATTATAGATATAATATTTACCGACAGGAACAAACATATGTTTAATTATAAACATATATTTAAATTAAATAGGCAAACCTTGGGAAACCTTGGGACGCAAAGCTATAGGGGTTAAGGTTTTTTAACTATACCAGCCAGTTGCCAAAGAGTCATAAACTTTTTGTTATCCTTTTTGACAGGACCATTATGCTCTCTTCGAGAGCATTTTTTTATTGTAGGATTGCTGCAATTGTTCCATATTTCAAAAAATATATACAAATTATCCTACTATATTTTTAAAAAGTTAATACAGACTAGGCATAGCTATGATAATAGCCTACTTCTAATTTAAATCATTTTTTCTGTTTAAAAACTTTAAAAAGATAAAATGAGGTGTTAAAATGAACAAATTTATGAAGTCACTATTAATCACAGGTATTGTTGCATCAAATGCTACAGCAGTATTGGCAGCAACACCACAAAATGTCAGAGCATTAGAGCAAAGGGTATCTGCATTAGCTACACTTGAAGCAGATCTAGACATTGTTGATTACTCAAAATTCCTTGAAAATGGCGGTGGAGAGGTTTGGGTTAAACTAACACTTAATGGTGCTCAGTTTAATACAAAAAATCCTTATGAAATTAAAGATGCCATCACACAAAATTACGATATTGAAACATCTTTAACTGTCGGCAATGATGGAAAATCTATTGAATTCGGTGTTTACGCACCAAATGCAGGTATTGAATACATTAGTAATTGGGAAATCACAATTGATTCTTCTGTATTAACATGTGATAATGATGTAACAGTTAAAATTCCAGTTCGCAAAGACATGGCTACAATAAATACTCCAAAAATTATCACAAATACGAAAAGCATAACAGCAAAAGAGCTTGAAGAAGGTGTCACTATTACTCTTGAAGGTATAAATGGAGCTTATTTTAATACAAGATGTAATGGAGGTTATATTCGTCAAAGCATAATTCGTACTTCTAATATTCCTGTTTTTCCAATGGCATACTGTAACAGTATTGAACCTACAAAAGTTACACTTTATCTTACTGCTTTAAATGGTGTACCTACATATCGCGATTCTTTAGAATTTAGAATAGAAGGTACTGCTACAAACTCTACATTACCATTAGTTGTACGCATTCCTATTACAAGATAATTTATTTACTTTTCACATATAAAACGTCCCTGATTTTCAGGGACGTTTCTCAATTAAATTTCTTTTCTATTTTTTATTATTATTTTAAGTAAAATTGCCTCATCATCTCATATAGTTAAGCTTTTATGGGTTAAGCGCTGCCTTAATGATATCTGCATTGGCTTTATCATAGAAGTCAAGCTTTTCACTGTCTATAAACAGAATGGTGGTATCTTTGCGCAGAAGCAACTCATTCCAATTTTGATGTTTATACGCTTCATCTGCTCCAAAATAACTTCCATCAGTCTTTTCTAGTGCCCCATAAGCAATACTTTCATCAGAATGACGGTCATAAAGTTTATCCCATACTATTTGCGCGCTCCTCTCATTCTTACAATCATAATACGCTATATCAAAAATCATCCTCTCATAACCTTCCGTATAATCATAGTACTTATTAAGAGCAAAGCTCTCTCCTGAATTAATGCTTACCCATTCTATTTGAGCATTTTCATACCCTGGGAAGTTCCTAAGACTTAATGCCCCTACCCTTTTTGCTTCTGCTATTTCATCCTCTAAACGTGGTCTTTCATAAGAGGTTCTAGAAATCGAAGTTATAGTAAACACAAAAGTCGTCCAAATAATAGCCATCATACCTATACCATATAAGAGATTGATACATATCTTCTTTTCCTTTGTCTTATGGGGTGCATTGTAATAATACCTTTTATACAAGATAGTTATGATTATCACTGCACCTAACATGGCTATTAGCGGTACAAATACCTGGAAATTCATTTCGCCACCACATGCCATATTAATCACTATAAACAATACGATCAGCGTAGCCCCATAATACACATTGCGTCTATACTTCGCCCCCTTCAAGGTTGGCTCATAACCTTCTTGTCGTAAGCTTTTGATAATAAATATAATCAGATAAATACTATATAAGCTATATATGCCACCTATTGTCAAATTCATAAAAGCTGACTGTAAGGACATATTATCTAATAAATTATAATAATTCATTGTCGTTAACGCTCTAGCACCCAGCATAAGCCACAAAATACCAAAAAGAACCATCCATCCTTCTCTTTTGATGATAGTGTTAAGCACTTGATTTTTCTTAATCTCCCCATATGTATGGATAGACGTAGATTCTATATCTTTCTTTGCCTTATAAATACGTATATAATTCCCCGTCTTAATCTCTTGCCACCCTGAGGTTTTATACAAATCTTCATATTGCTTTAGCATATTATCATCTAGCACCTCCACACAATAACGAATAACGCGTGGCTTAATAGCTCTAAATTTACCAACCCCTAAAGCGCCGATCTTTTCTAGCTCATACCCTTTCTGCGCCATCTCTTCGAGATATATTTCAAGTGCTTTATAATCGATTGTTAAATAGTTTAAAAAGCGATATATATATTTTTCACCCATCTATTTTCCTCCCCATCAAAATCAGTCTTACTATTAGACACCCTTTAATATATTTCATTAGTATATATTAATCAATTTATTATATCAATTCAAAATTCTTAATATAATTTTAATTAAACCAAATAAAAAAGCACACTCCTAAAAGTGTACTTTTTTATCATGCTACTACTACTGTTTTTTTAATACATAGTAGCCTGGTTCGAGCCCTATAGTTGTATAATCATCAGATTTCCACCCATAAAACATATAGGCTTCACCGTCTATTTCTTTTACCACACACTCTGAAACAGTTTTATTCCCTTTGTCCACTATTGCCCCTTTTGTCCAATAGGCTAAATCAACATCAGGAGACTGTATACATTTTTCCGTAGTACTCATAAAAGCTCCATTATCTTCTAATACTAGTTCTTTAAGAAACATTTCCGGACATAGCTGCACACCTCTTGGTTTAAAGTCTTCTATGTTCTCTACAAAATCTACCGTTATCCATGTTCCTTTCATGACATCATCATTTTCAAATGGAATATTAGTGTCATCCATTTTTCCTTTAGCTTCTACAGTCTCTATACGCTTTCCTTGCTCTAATACATACATGTAAGGTTCTTGCTCTCTGAAAGAGTAATCCCCATTCTTCCATTCATAGAACATATAGTTCTTACCATCTATCTCTTTGATGGTATATTCACTATTGGTTTGATCTCCTTCATGGATGACATGACCTTTGGTCCACTTTAGACCCGATAGAAACTCTATAATCTCTCCACCTTGTTCTACTGCCAATGATACGGCTCCATTCTCTTGGAAATCCATAAGTCTTAAATAGAAGTCTTCACTTTGACACCATGTTTTCCCTGGCTTAAAATTACTTTCTTTTTCTACAAAATCTACAACAGTCCATGGCCCTAACACTTCTTTGTCATTTTTAAAAGTATAGGTTATATCATCTATTCTTCGTATGTATTCAGCAGCTAGTGTTGTTACACTTAGGCTTGCTACAATAACGGCTACTACAATCATTTTCTTTTTGTTCATTTTTTTTCTTCCTCCTACTGATTGGATTTGAAATCTTTGGCTTTCCTCCCAAATCTCTTCAAATTCTACAGTAGGTCCTTTACCTGCTACACTTTGATGAATAGCTTCTTTAAGCATTTCTTCCCTTAGCATTTCATTTTTCACTCGGCAACTCTCTCCCTTCCATAAAAATGAATGATTTTAGGCTCCCTATTTCTTAGACGCCTTAGCCCTGTATGGAGTCTAGATTTGCAAGTTCCTACTGGAATCTCCAAGATCTCTGCTATATCTTCTAGTGTCATATCAAGATAATAGTGCATGTAAAGTACTTGTTTAATCTTGTCTCCTAGCCTATCCATAGCACGTAATATCTCCTTGTTTCTTTCATCTATTAAAATGTTATTTTCTACCCGATTCTCAGAGCTGACCTCTAATAGTTCTTCTAAAGGTATATAGCTTTTTTGTTTCCCCATCATTGTTCTGGTAACATTAAGCATAATTTTATAGAGCCAAGCTTTCATAGGTCGCTTAGGATCATAAGTATGATAATAAACAATTGCTTTAATAAATACTTCCTGTGTCACATCATCTGCTAACTCATGAGAATGGGTTAGAAACAATGCAGAGTGGTAAATATAAGTTTTGTATCTAGTAAACATTTCTTCTGCTTCTTCTTTTGAAATGGCGCCATCCAATTTCTTCACTTCCTTTCACCTACACTTTATATACCTTACAAAAAGCAAAATAGTTCATTTATTTTATTATATTTTTTAAATATTTTACCACATTTCTCTTTTTATAAATGGCTCTGTTAGACAATATTGATGATATAGCATAAAAAATTAGCCCTACCCCTCAATAATGAAGGGGTAGGGCTGTTTCGAGTAAACAAATAACTATTTTTTTGATTTAACACTATTAAATTCTTTGTAAAACAAGTAAATTAGAGTATATCTTGGTATTATTCCCACGAAAGCCCCAATGGTAAATACCCACACACTTATTAGATTTATGATTCCTTGTGTTAAGGTAAAGCTTATCATACCAACACCAATCACAACCAATACCACAAAAAGAATTTTAAACCACTTACGAATACGATTGAGATTGAGTTTACAATCTTCCCCATGGTCAATTCTTGCCTTCTCTACTATTTTAACTGCAATGAAGATCCCCCATAGAAGAGAGCCACCTACTAATATCGGTTGTAGCTCGAAAGGGATGCCATTAGGATCAACTATTGCAACTATGTAATTAAACAAGTATATCCCTATTAAAATCCAAAGAGACCATATCAAACTTTTGTCTTTGATTTTTAACTCTCTTAAAGCTAGCAACAAGAGCAATGAACCTATAAAATTAGGTGTTAGCTCAATAATATGTCCTCTTATACTTGTTGTCCCTCCAAGCAAAATCAGTATTACCCCTAATAAAATTTTTCCCATGACACCCTCCTTTTTATAAGTAATATAACTAACCACTATATCTCATTGGTTGTTAAAAATATCTATTTCTTATATTGAGTATAGCACAACTATATATAGATTTGTAAATATATTTCTGATTACTAAGAAAAGTGGCTTGACGTTGCTTATAGGGCTTAATACGTGTATCTACGCAGGGTACTGTGGAGTGCATTAAGATGTATTATTCCATTTCTAGGCGGTTCTATACAAATATCATCAATTTAGTCTAACAGAGCCTTATGAATAAACCATCGGTATCTTTCAGTTATATTTATCTAAGCTTTTTGGACAATAAAAATTCAGGAACTCAAAACCAACTCCTATAAACTTCAAAATCCAGTTAATATATTGTTCATATAGATATCAACTTATTAACTGGATCTACTACTTTTTTATAAAGGCATCCCTAAAACTTCTCTTTTAAGCCATTCCTTTCTGCTAACCTTAGTTTGCTCACCAGTCTTCATATTTCTTATAATCAATTGTCCTTTTTCTACTTCATCTTCACCTATTATAATAACTGTACTTATCTCTTTTGCATCTGCATAACTTAATTGTTTTTTAAGAGGGTCTTTATTCAAATAAACCTCTGACTTAATGCCTTGTCTCTGTAATGCCTGATTTACTTCAATACATTCTTTTAATGTATTACCAATAGGACTAATAAGATAATCTAACGTATCTTCTAAAGTATAGCTTCCCACAAAGCCTATTTCCTTAAGTACAAAAAATAACCTTGTGATTCCTATAGATATGCCTACTCCTGGTATTTTCATATCTGTGTAAAGCTCAGCCAAATTATCATATCTCCCACCTGAACAAATAGATCCATAATTTTCGTTTCCTTCAATAACTGTCTCAAAAACAGTTCCTGTATAATAATCAAGACCTCTAATAATCTTTAATTCAACTCTAAGATTTTGCTCATTTACGCCAAGTAATCTTACTGTATTCATTACTTCTTCTAATTCCCCTATACCTATCATCATTTTGAAATAACCCATCTGCTCTTGATCACTAGTAAACTGTTCTCCTAGCTTCTGATTAAAAGCTTTCATCTGTTTAATTACATCATGTACCCTCCCTTGAATCTCTAACAGTTCCCTAATATATATGGCATTACATGCTCCAACTAACTCCTCTATCCCTTTGATACAATTTTCTTTGCCAATCTTATCATATTTATCAATAATTCCCATAACCTCTTGTTGTTGTACTATTCCTAGCATTTCTAGTAATCCTGATAAAATTTTTCTATTACTGATCTGAAATCTATAATCTTTTAAACCAATACTTTCAAATGCCTGTGCTGCTAAACTTATAACAAATGCATCATTTGTAATATCTAACTTTCTAGGGCTTACAATATCTATATCGAGCTGATAAAATTCACGGTATCTCCCCTTTTGATTACGTTCTCCACGATACACCTTTCCAAATTGATAACGCTTAAAAGGAAAAACTAATTCATTCATGTGTTGTACTACATAACGTGCAAAAGGTACCGTTAAGTCAAATCTTAATGCCTGCTTATTTTTTTCTTTATCAATTCTATAAACTTGCTTCTCTGTTTCTCCCGCAGACTTAGCAAGCAATATTTCTTCTTTCTCTATAAGGGGTGTATCCATAGGCATGCAACCATTTTGTTCATAAACTTTACTCATTTTATTTACTATATCATTAAAGATAAGCTGTTCCTTTGGTGATAATTCCATAAATCCTGGTAATATTGATGGTTTAATTTTCTTTATCATACTAATCTCTCCTTTGAATTTGGGTAATAAAAAATGCACATAGGCTTTATACCTACATGCATTGATTCTCCCTTAAAAGAGAGCCTTGAGTTATGAATTCAAATCATCACAGTAGATACAAGCCTAACGTCAAATAGACTTGTATCTACCAATCAAATTGGTGACCCAAGCCCTACT
>JAHLFD010000048.1:0-9395 GCA_018883975.1 Candidatus Niameybacter stercoravium | reverse complement strand
CCTTCATACTTTAGACCCTCATAAAGATCTAGTACCTATTTGCTGTAACTGTGATGCCGTTATTCATAGCAAAATACCAGCTTATAGTATTGATGAGGTGAAAGAAATGCTTGCAAAAGCTCAAAAAGACGTAGATTAATCCTCTACGTCTTTTTGTTTTATAGTCAGATAATCCATGTTATACTTTTTAAAAGGAGGAGATTTTATGAAAAAAACTGCACTTATTACAGGCGCGACAAGTGGGATAGGAAAAGCCTATGCCGTAGCTTATGCCGCACAAGGTTATCATCTCATTTTGACTGGTAGAAGACAAGAGCTTTTAGAAAGCTTTGCCCATGATCTTTCTACACATTTTAAAATAAAAGTTACAGTATGCCTCGTAGACTTTACGAATACAAAAGCTTTTAACGCTTTTATAAGTTATATTCAAACTGCCTTACCTATTCATGTTTTAGTAAACAATGCAGGCTATGGCCTTGAGAAGAGTTTTACAGAGGATACATTTAATGTGCAATGGGATATGGTTAATGTACATGTTAAAGCAAGTATCCAGCTTGCACACCTCGTTTCAGCTAACCTTAAAGCACTAGGGCTTACAGGGACAATAATTAATGTTTGCTCATTAGCAAGTATGATTCCTTTACCTACATCTGCTATGTATTGTAGTACCAAGTCCTTCTTAGTTAAATTCTCAGAGTCTCTAGCTATGGAACTTAAACCTTATGGGATTAAAGTGCAAGCCTTATGTCCAGGATTTGTACATACAGATTTCCATGATAAATTAGGTATTGCTAAAGAAAAGTGCCGTACAAAAGGTATTGTGATATGGATGGGACCAGAAGAAGTGGTTAAGGATTCGCTTAAAGCACTTAAACACAACTGGCAAGTCATCTGTATTCCAGGAATATGGAATAAAGCTGCTTATCAATTGCTTAAGATAGTTCCACGCAATCTTTACTATAAAGCGATTACAGAGTATGATTCTTGCTTTTCTACAAAGATAAAATAAGTATAATTTCCCTCTTTTAAGCACACTTTATAAAGGATAAGATTGCTTAAAAGGAGAATAAACAATGAAAAAATTACGTTTATTTGTGCTACTTTTAATACTTGTTATCCTAGGTAGCCTTATACCAACTTATGGTCTTGAACCTATTGAACTTCCAGAACCCCCTGCACCTAGTGAACCTGAAAAACCATCTTTTATCGTCTGTATTGACCCTGGTCACCAAGCCAAAGGAGATGGTAAAAGTGAGGCCGTAGCGCCTGGTAGCGGTCAAAGAAAAGCTAGAGTTTCTTCTGGTACAGCAGGCGTCGCTACTAAAAAAGCTGAATACGTAGTAAATCTTGAAGCCTCTATGATTCTTAAACAGCTTCTTAAAGAAAAAGGTTATACAGTTTATATGACACGTGAAAGTCATGATGTTAATATTAGTAATGCTGAACGTGCTGAATTTGCCAATCAAAAAGGTGCTCAAATGACTATACGTATTCATTGTGACAGTATTGGAAATGGCGGTAAAACAGGTGCAACCTTACTTGTTCCTTCCAAGACAAGTAAATATACGAGCGGTATTTATGAAAAGAGCAATGCCTATGCAGAGTGCCTAAAAACTGCACTCAAAGAAAAGGGTGTTAAAGTAAACGGTATTTTTGAACGAGGAGATATGACTGGTTTTAACTGGTCTCGCGTTCCAGTAGTGATCTTTGAAATGGGCTTTATGAGTAATTATAATGAAGACCGTATGCTTTCCGACCCAAGCTACCAACATAAGCTAATGGAAGCCGTTGTAGAAGCATTAGATATGTACCGAGACAATGAGCAGTAAAAAGAAGTGCTTGCAAATTATTTTTGCAAGCACTTCTTTTTTTAATAATGTACATCTATCAAATGGAAGGTGATAGATTTATTGCTCCATCCTAAATCATAAGGAACAAGAAGCCTATCTGTATTATGGCATGTTACAAGTGGGTAACCTTTTGAATCTAATCCTGTTACAGTAGAAACATGTGTGATACGGCCTTTTTTCTCATAAGCTACAATATCGCCAGGGCGAAGCTGATAGGCTGATTGATAAACTTCTTTATAACTTCCCTTAGCAATATAGGAAGCACGTCCACTGCCTACCCAATAATTTTTAAAGGCCTGTGCATTCAGCCATGCTTTAGTTCCATCATTTGTATAATTCCAGGTACCATTCTTTTTAAATCCGCCTCCTTCATAAAGAATCTGTGAAGCAAAGTTGGCACAGTCCCCACCTCTTGGGTTACAATTTAAATACTTTTTATTGTATCTAAATAAGTTCTCTCCTTCACCAATACCACACCACATATGAGCATAATCCACAGCCTTCTGTGTACGTTCATCTATTTTATAATCTGGGGCTTTATGATTCAGGATGAACTGTTTCATTTCTTCAGATTTCTCATTAGCAATATCTAAAGAGTCTGCAAATGGGTCTGTATACCACTCTTTTACGATTTTATAAGTACCATCTTTCTCTTGAAGATGAATATAGTGAGAAGTACCTAATTTGAAGGAAGTGATTGCTTCAGGGCTATCGGTATAGCTATACGTAAATTCTGTAGCTACATTACAAGTCATTCCAAAAAGTCCATTTCCTCTATCACGTACTTTACGCATATGAATCTGGGAATTAATGTCGTGGAAAGTAATCCCTTGTTTATCTGCCCAGTTTTTTAAATATTTAGCTTTAATCTCTTCATGTTCAAAAGCATATAACCCTGTTTTAATATGTGTATCATAAAGATCTTTTAAATGTTCTATATCTGTTTTAAGAAGGTCTTGATTACGACTTTCAATAATCCCTTTTAAAATTTCTAAAAATTTAGCTTGTAATTCTTCCTCTGATAAAGGATGAGGATTATCAGAAGGTGTATTTTGATCCAATACCGTATCTTCTGTTGGTGGCTCTGGCAAAACAGGAAGTTCAATTTCAATAGGTAAATCATCTAAGTAAGTCGTTTCAGTAGCATAAATGCTACCAGATAAGCCTATACTGACAAGTATTGTGGCTATTATAAACTTTTTGCAATAGCTACATTTTTTCAAGGGGATGCTCCTTTCATATCAAAAATCCTTACTTTATAGGTTTTGTAAATTTTAAAAATTTATAGGTGGAAAATATAGTAGAAATCTAATAGGAAAATAGAGCCAGAACGACAGTTCTGGCTCTATTTTTACAAATTGCTCTTGTTTAATAACTATCCTTATTTTTTTTTTGATATTATGTTATAATAAATTACCGAAAAAAATAAGGAGGTCCTTATGGGAGAAAGAAAAGAAATTAAAATTACTACAGTAGAAGCAAAAAGACAGATGGATATTATCGCCCAGCTGTCACAACATATAAAAGACAAAAATCTTAAATTCTGCATCTCTACATTTGGTTGCCAAATGAATGCCCATGATTCTGAAAAAATCCAAGGGATGCTGAAACAAATAGGGTATATTGAAACAGATAAAGAAGCTGAAGCAGATTTAATTCTTTACAATACATGCTGCGTTAGAGAAAATGCTGAAAAGAAAATATTCGGTAAATTAGGCTACTTAAAACTTTTAAAACGTAAAAAACCAGATTTACTAATTGCACTTTGTGGTTGTATGATGCAACAAGATGTAGTGCTTGAAAACTTAAAGAAAAACTATAGACATGTAGATATGATCTTTGGAACTTATAACTTATATAAATTACCAGAGCTCCTTCAAACACGTTTTGAAACAGGTAAAGCTGTTATTGATATTTGGGATTCTCATCAAGATATTGTAGAAGACCTTCCAAGTGAACGTAAATATCCATTTAAATCTTGCGTCAACATTATGTTTGGCTGTAATAACTTCTGTACTTACTGCATCGTGCCTTACGTAAGAGGACGTGAACGCAGTCGTAAAAAAGAAGATATCTTAAATGAAATTCGCACACTTGTTGCAGATGGTGTTAAAGAAATTATGCTCCTTGGCCAAAATGTTAACTCTTATGGTAAGAACTTAGAAGAGCCTATGACTTTTGCTCAGCTTCTACGTGAGGTAAATGCAATTGAAGGTTTAGAACGTATTCGTTTTATGACTTCACATCCTAAAGATTTAAGTGATGAGCTCATTACAGCTATGGCAGAATGTGAAAAAGTATGTAATAACCTACATTTACCATTCCAAGCTGGTAGCAGCGAAGTATTAAGACGTATGAATCGTCATTATACAAAAGAAAGCTACTTAGAACTTGTACGTAAAGTGAAAGAAGCTATGCCAAATATTGCTCTTACAACAGATATTATTGTTGGTTTCCCTGGTGAAACAGATGAAGACTTTGAAGAAACAATGGATGTTGTAAGACAAGTAGGTTTCTCAAGTGCCTTTACTTTCATTTATTCTAAACGTACAGGTACACCAGCTGCTACTATGGAAGACCAAGTGCCAGAAGATGTAACTAAAGAACGCTTCAATAGATTACTCGAGCTTGTAAACAGTATGCAAGCTGATTATATGCATACTTTCTTAGACCAAGAAGTAAGTGTTTTATTTGAAGAGGTTAACAAACAAAACCCAGAGCTTTTAAGTGGGCGTACAAGTGAAGGCCTTTTAGTTCATGCTAAAGCAGATCATAGTTTAATCGGACAAATTAGAGCAGTTAAAATAACAGAGAACAAAACCCACTATTTAGTAGGTACTTGTTTATAGAAGGTGGTTAATATGAACGTAACACCTATGATGAGACAGTATTTAGACATCAAGGAAGCCAATCCAGACTGTATTTTATTCTTTAGACTGGGTGACTTTTATGAAATGTTCTTTGAAGATGCTAAAACAGCTTCACGAGAGCTCGAAATCACTTTAACAGGACGTGATTGTGGCCTGCCTGAACGTGCCCCTATGTGTGGGGTACCGTTCCATGCAGCAGACAACTATGTAGCCCGCCTTGTAGAAAAAGGTTATAAAGTAGCTATATGTGAACAAGTTGAAGAGCCTTCAGCTTCTAAAGGTATTGTAAAACGTGATGTAGTACGTATTGTCACACCAGGTACTATTTTAGAAGGTAATACGATTCAAGAAGGTAAGAACAACTATATTGTTTCTATTACAAGCGTAAATGAACAGTATGGGTTAAGTATTTGCGATGTTACCACAGGTGAATGGCTTGTAACCGAGCTTGCTAGTGCAGAAGGTGAGCATAAGTTACTTGATGAGCTTGCTAAATTCGCACCTGTTGAATGTATGATGGATGAAGCTACCTTCACAGAAACAAAGCTTAAAGACACGCTAAAGGACCGTTTTAATGCAGTTGTTGAAATGATTCCATCTCATGTTCTTGATAGAGACCTAAGTGAAAAATTACTTCTAAGCCATTTCAACATATTAAGTCTTGACGGTATTGGACTTAGCCAACATCCTGCATGTATGCTAGCTGCATCTAGTTTATTAAATTACTTAAAAGAAACACAGAAGAATGAACTTTCTCACTTAAGTCATATAAGCTATTACAATGTGAATGAGTTTATGCTCTTAGATAGTTCTACAAGACGTAACCTGGAACTTACAGAGACGCTCCGTGAGAAAAAACGTAAGGGTTCCCTCTTACATGTACTTGACCATACCCATACAGCTATGGGAGCACGTTATCTTAGAAAGTGTGTAGAGCAGCCCCTTATTCATAAAGATGCTATTAATGACCGTCTTGAAGCAACTTCGGAACTAAAAGACAATGTGTTCTTAAGAGAAGAGTTAAAAGATTATTTAAATGCCATCTACGATATTGAAAGACTAGTAGGTAAAATCTCCTATGGTACGTGCAATGCTAAAGATCTCATTGCACTTAAGCAATCTTTAGGTGTATTACCAGATATTTATACAAGTCTTGAAAATGCATCAAGCCCACTTCTTAAAGGGCTATATGAAAAGTTCGATTTACTTTCAGACTTATTTGAACGTATTGATGTAGCCATTATAGAAGAACCACCTATCTCTTTACGTGAGGGAGGACTTATCAAGACAGGCTATAACAGCGACATTGATGAACTACGTCAAATTAAAACACATGGTACGAACTGGCTTTGCGAAGTAGAGGCGAAGGAAAAAGAAAAGACAGGTATTAAAAACCTAAAAATTAAATATAACAAAGTCTTTGGCTATTTCCTTGAGGTAACCAACTCTTATAGTAATCTTGTACCAGACTATTTTATTCGTAAGCAAACTCTATCTAACTGCGAGCGTTATATTACAGAGGACTTAAAAACTATAGAAGAGAAAATTCTAGGTGCAGATGAAAAATTACAGTCACTAGAGTATACGCTTTTTACTGAGTTACGTGACTTTATTGCATCTCATATGGATAGACTGCTTAGAATGTCAGGTGTTATTGCCTCTTTAGATATGCTATGTTCACTAGCTACAGCGGCTGAGGTCAATAACTATGTTAAACCACTTATCGATGACTCTGATTGTATTGATATTCAAGATGGACGCCATCCAGTAGTGGAAAATATTATTGGTCATCATCAATTTATTGCTAATGATGTTTACCTTGATCAAGCTGAGCATCAAATTAACCTTATTACTGGTCCAAATATGGCGGGTAAATCTACCTTTATGCGTCAGACAGCCCTTATTGTACTTATGGCACAGATTGGTTCCTTTGTACCTGCTACATCAGCTCATATTGGTGTAGTAGACCGTATCTTTACAAGAGTAGGGGCATCAGATGACTTAGCTTCTGGGCAAAGTACCTTTATGGTAGAAATGATGGAGGTTTCAAATATCTTACATCATGCTACCCAAAAGAGTCTTTTAATTTTAGATGAAATTGGTCGTGGAACAAGCACTATTGATGGGCTTAGTATTGCTTGGGCTATTATTGAGCATATTGCTAATCCTAATAAACTAGGCGCTAAAACCCTTTTTGCTACCCACTATCATGAACTTACTGAATTAGCAGATACGATTCCTTCACTTAAAAACTACTGTATTCAGGTCAAAGAAATGGGGGAAACCATTATTTTCCTTCATAAGATTATTCCTGGTAGTGTAGACCATAGTTATGGTATACAAGTAGCTAACCTTGCAGGCCTTCCAAAAGAGGTTTTAGACCGTGCCCATGAAATTATGGATTCTATTGAACAGGCTTCTTCACGTGACTTACGTGATGTGGTTCAAACTTCTTCTAAAACGATGCCTCTAATAGAAACAGATAAGCAAATTGCTGTAGAACCAGTAGTACCTGCTATGCCTGAGCAACTAGATTTATTTGTTTCTCATACAGAAAGTGAAGTTGTTAAAACTTTAGAAAATCTAGATATTATGGACATTACGCCTCTGCAAGCTATGCAGATTCTGTATGATTTAAAGAAGAAAATAAAGGCTTAAGGAAGTGATTGATTGGCACTTATTAAATTATTAGATACGCATACTATTAATAAGATTGCTGCTGGTGAAGTAGTAGAAAGACCAGCATCTGTTGTAAAAGAACTTGTAGAAAATAGTATTGATGCTAAAGCTTCTTCTATTACTGTAGAAATTAAAAATGGAGGTATTGACCTCATTCGTATCACAGACAATGGCAAAGGTATTCCAAAAGATGAAGTAGAGATTGCTTTCTTAAGACATGCTACAAGTAAGATTCAGACAGCTGAAGATTTATCTCATGTCTTATCCTTAGGCTTTCGTGGTGAAGCTCTTGCAAGTATAGGGGCTGTCTCAAAAGTAGAACTTCTTACAAAGACACCTCATGACTTAACAGGTAAAAGGGTAGAAGTAGAGGCAGGTAAAATCATCAGTAGTGAAGAGATTGCCTGCCCAGCTGGAACCACCTTTATTATGAGACAACTTTTTTACAATGTGCCTGCTAGGAGGGCCTTTTTAAAGACTGTTTCAACAGAAGCTAGCAAAATTGCTGATGTAGTATATAAACTTGCCTTAGCACATCCTGAAATTGCTATTAAATATATTCAAAATAATAAGCTTGTCTTTCAGACTAATGGAGGATATGACCTTCAAAGATGTGTCTTTAGCCTCTATGGCAAAGAAACAGCTAAGGATACAATTCCTTTTCATTATGAAAAAGATGGTATAGAGCTTTCTGGCTTATGTGGATTAGCGACGCTTGCACGCGCTAATCGTAATTATGAGTTTTTCTTCATTAATGGCCGTTATATTAAAAGTCCGTTGCTTCAAAAAGCAGTAGAAGAAGCTTACAAAACACTTATTACTATTGGCAAGTTTCCTTTTATTATATTGCACCTTAATCTAGATCCTGAGGAAGTAGATGTAAACGTACATCCAACGAAATTAGAAGTACGTTTTAAAGATAGTGACCGTATTTATAATGCTGTGTATGAAGGCGTACATCATCATTTAGCAGATAAGAATCTTATTCCTAAGCTCACTAGTCTTACACCATCAAAAGTGCCTAGACAAGAACCTACACCTGTACCAACGCAGGTACGTGTAGAAAGTTTCTTTGATAAGCCTCAGTTTAATAAATCTTATGATATTGGTAAACTGACTAGCTCACCTTTAAAACGTCAGGAAGATTTTAAAGTGGCTCAAACAGTGTATAAACCACTATTTGAAAATACATCTAAGACCTCTTCTCCGTTAAGTGAAGAGGCATCAGCTTTACCAAGTGTGCCTGTAGAAATACCTAGTACTCATGCTAAAGAGAGTCAAGCTTCATATGTAGAAGCGCCATCTTCTCATATGCAGACAATAGATACAGTAGCTGAAACACCTATGGTATCCCCTCTGATACATGATATGAATCAAGGACCAGCACAAGTCAATGAGCCTTATAAACCTGTAGAAGGTTTAGATTACAAGATTATTGGCCAACTTTTTAATACCTACTGGATCCTTGAATATAATGATCAAGTGATGATTATGGACCAACATTCAGCCCATGAGCGTGTCATGTATGAGCAGTATATGAAAGACTTTACTACAAGTCATGTATCCACTCAAATACTCCTCATACCAGAAACTATGCATCTTCCTAAAGGAGAGCTACTCTTCATAGAACAAAACCTAGAATTACTTAATAAGCTAGGTTTTGGTATTGAGCTTTTTGGGGAAGAATCTATTATGATTCGTGAAGTGCCATATCTTTTCAATCAACCTATGAGTCTAGCGGCTTTTAAAGATATGCTAGATAGTATTGATCTTAAAAAGATAACCAATCTCTACGAAATGAAAGAGGCACATATTATTCAGCTTTCTTGTAAGAGCGCCATTAAAGCTTATGACCAGCTGAGTGCTTCTGAATGCAAGGCATTAATTGAATCTCTTTTAATCCTTGAAAATCCTTATACATGCCCTCATGGCAGGCCAACTCTTGTTAAGCTCAGCAAGACAGATATTGAAAAAATCTTTAAACGTATACAGTAAG
>JAHLFD010000047.1:0-6171 GCA_018883975.1 Candidatus Niameybacter stercoravium | reverse complement strand
AAATAAAAGTATTCAAAATTTAATAGGAGGAGTTCAAGTATAAAAGAATATAAAGTATATAGGTACGCTTTTACTGAGTACAATAGTAGTAAGTAAGAAATTCATAGATGATCTAGTTATATTTAAACAAGATTCCCATAAATAAAAAAGCGTAAATTAATAAATGGATAGAAATAAAAACATGCAGTGGGAATAATATTTGGGAGCAGTTAAATAGAACAGGTGATAGAAAAATATTATGAGGTGATTGAAAGAGTAACATTACACTGGTAGGACACCTAAGGAATATCAAAATAAAGTAAAAGGAAGGTAAAGAGAAGCTATGAATAAAAGTGAAATTTTAAAAGGTATACAGAATGGGGAAGCGTTGCCTTTCAAAATAGCCTATCATGAAATCTACGATCAAATACCCTACATAAGGCAGCAATTTCAGTTATTAGAAGAGACGGAAAAAGAGCAAGAAGAAAGAAAAGCTTTAAGTTATGACAAATTTAAGCTTTTTTGGGAAACGGGAGATAGGAGCATCTATCAAGATGCCTATTACGCTAAAAGGAAGAAATTACTTCTGTATGCTATGTTACTTTGGCGAAGTCATGAAAATATGCACTATAAATATGAGCTTGAAAATATTTTATGGGATATCTGTAGTGAACCTATGTGGGCCTTACCAGCACATTTTACAGATAAAGAAGGAAGAGATTTACCCTTTGAAAAATACGAAGGACAGATTGATTTATTTGCAGCAGAAACAGGTTTTGCTATTGCAGAGGCACTAAGAATGTGCGAGCCTTTTTTATCTAAGAGATGTATAGAATTTGCCAGAATTCAGCTTAATAAACGTATCATTGAACCTTTTTTAGATGGTAATCAATTTTATCCATTTGAAATTAGGGCTAATAACTGGGCAGCAGTATGTGGTGGTGCCGTAGGATGTGTGGGAATTCTACTTCTTAAAGATGAAGAAAAACTGACTAACTTTTTACATAGGGCTATTTCTTGTATAGAAGTTTATTTACAATCTTTTGGAGAAGATGGAGTATGTGTAGAAGGCGTAGATTATTGGAGTTATGGTTTTGGCTTCTTTGTATGCTTTGCAGATTATTTAAAACAAAGAACCAATGGACAACTAAATTTCTTTAGGGATAAGAAAGTAGAGCAAATTGCTCTCAATCAACAAGTTTACTATTTAGTAGGCAATCATACCATAAGTTTTGCAGACGGCAGGGATGAAGGAAGATACAGAATAGGGCTCTCTATGTATTTGAAAAAGTGTTATCCGGCAGTACAGCTTCCACCACTACAGTATGCCCAATCTGTATTGGAGGATACCTGCTATCGTTTTTGTTTAGCATTAAGGGATGTTCTATGGTATGAGCCGAATATAGGGTGGCAGAAGGAGAAGAAACAGTCCATTTGGTTATCTGAGGCACAATGGTTCCTATCTCATGGAAATACTTTTATTCTTGTAGCCAAAGGTGGTCACAATGGCGAAAGTCATAATCATAATGATTGCGGCTCATTTATCCTCTATAAAAATGGTGTTCCAATGTTAGAGGACTTAGGGGCAGGTTTGTATAATGCAGATTACTTTTCCAATAAGAGGTATGATATTTTTGTGAACTCGTCTAGAAGTCATAATGTCCCAATTGTAGCAGGAACAGAGCAAAGAGCAGGGAAAGAATATGGTGAGCAGAATGTTTTGGTGAACTTTGGGAAGGTAGAAACATTCCAGGTTGAGTTACAGTGTTGCTATCCTTCTCATAACTTAGAGTCTTTTGTTCGCAAGATTAAACATAAGATAGAGGAAAACTGTATAGAATTAGAAGATTTATTTGAGTTTAATAGGCCTGATGTGATACAAGAACGCTTTATAAGCCGTTCACCTATAAAGATAGAAGGAACAAGTGCAGTGATAGAAAATGGTAAGGAAGAATTGAAGCTTTATTTTGATAAGGGGTATGATTTACAGGTTTTAAAAGAAAGATATGAGAATCATAAGATGGAAGAGTGTATAGCTTATATCTTGCAGGCATCTAAGAAGGATAAAGGAAATAACGTATGTTGTAGGATCCTTATAAAATAAAGCGAGTAAGATAGAAGGTAGAGCTAAAAATGAGATTTTATAGTTAATATACGTAAAAGTGGGCATATTTCTGAGGAGATATGCCCATTTTTTATTGCTTAGTATAGATAAAATTTTAGTATTTAATGAGTACAGGTTGAATTTGTTTACCCTCTAATGCAAATTTTAAGGTATCAGGTACAAGGGTTAAGTCAGCTACTAAGGAGTAAGGTTTTGCAGCAGAGTTGTCTTGACCAAAAGGTACAAAGTAAATATTTTGATTTGGCATTACGTGTCCAATATTTTCAAGGTTAAGGCCTAAGCCATCGTTTGTGGAAATGGCAAGAATAATAGGTTTACCGTTACGCATAAGAGATTTTGCGGCAAGAACGACAGGTGTATCTACAATAGCATGAGAAATTTTAGAAAGTGAGTTTCCAGTGCATGGTGCAATAAGCAGTGCATCTATCATATTTTTAGGACCTAATGGTTCAGCATCATGAATGGTATGAATAATAGGTTTTCCAGTGATTGTTTCAATTTCGTCAATAAAGTCTTCAGCTCTGCCAAAACGTGTAGAGATGGTATAAGCATTAAAGGACATAATAGGGTAGACATCGATACCTAAGTCTACAAGATTTCTAAGCATAACAACGGCTTTTTTAAAAGTACAGAAAGACCCGCAGAGTGCAACGCCTAATTTTAAGTTTTTTAATTCAGTCATAATTTTTCCCCCTGTTTGAGCATAATAAGAGTTAGGCCTTGGTAGAGGATTGAAGCAGCCGTCATAGGAGCAACTTTTCCTGGAAGACTAGGGGCTGGAACATAGTGAATTCCTGAAGCCTGGCTATAAGATTTATCAATACCAGGCACAGATGCTAATTCAATATAAACAACATTTTTTGGAAAGAGGTCGATATATTCAGCAGTTAAAATAGGAACTGGAATAGTATTAAAGATAAAATCAAATTTCCAAAGATGTTTTTTCAGGTCATAAAGTGGAATAGGTACATAGTCATAAGTAGAAATATAGGCAAGGTCTTGTGTTGAACGTGCTTCTACATAGACTCTAGCACCGATACCTTTTAGTTTATGAGCAAGAATTTTTCCACATCTACCAAAGCCAAGGATAAGGCATTTACTATCATTAAGTGTAATTTCACTATTTTGCATGGCATATTGGATGGCTCCTTCTGCAGTTGGTATGGCATTAAGAATGGCCACTTCATCCATTTCCATTAAATCGATATAGTGAGGATTATATTTTTCAAAAAGTTTTTTCATATCTTCTTTGATAACAGAAAGACATAAGTAAGCATGGCTTACATTTTCAATGAACATTTCTATAGAGATACTTGTATTACCAAGTGGGGTAAATAGATTTTTTCCATCTCGTGTAAAAGGAATAGGGCCTACTACATATTGACATACTTTTAAGTCTTCAAGAGAAGTAGCAATATGTGCCTTTTGGGGGATATCTGGATGTGTAATACCAAATACCCAGGTATCAAAACCTTTATCGCATAAAATCTTACACAGTCTTACAAAACGTAAATCACCACCAACAACGGCAATTGAAATATTATTCAAAGCTTTCTCCTCCTAGCCTATATAAATGTCAGTACTATAAATTATGAGGGACTAAAGAGGAAAGTGCATGTATAAAAGGAAATGCTTATATAAAGAAGGAAATAGGCTATAAAAAACTCTAGAAAGAGATAGAAGTCTTTCTAGAGTAGAAGGGAAAGAAGGGGTTATTTAAGCGTATTATAATCTGTGAGAATCTGTTCAAGCACGCTATCTAATTTGAAGTAAATTTGCAAAACACCAAAATTAGACGTTGGATTACTTTGTTCTGCATAATTGAGTAAGAAAGCAGTCATATATTTAAGTAAGTCCATAGAGGATGCTAAGATTTTAAAGCGAGAAGAATTAATAAGATCAGAAGAATAATTTCCTTCTAGTGTATTTAAAGACTCTTCAAGCTGATCGATATTTTTACTTGCAAAATTAAGAACTTGTATAACTTGACTTGAAGATTTACCTTCAACCTTATTGGTATACAGTGTTTGAGCAATGGAATCTAGTTGCTTTTTAATATCTTCCGCTGATTGATAGTAGGTATCAAGGGACGGGATGCTCGAAGGAGAGCTGCTTGAAGCATAAAGCGTAAGAGCTGGCTTCATACAAGATAAAAGCAAAAGGCTAAATAGCATAATATACTTTATTGTAGATAGATTTGATTTGTTTTGCATGATATAAGACCGTCCTTTTAATTAATAGCTCCTACATTTATAATGAGTTAAAGTTCATTATAATATACAAAAAAGAGGCTCAAATAGAGCCTCTTTTAATAGGGAGGTTAGTACTAATTGCCTACAAACTTATGGGCTTCTTCTACAATACGTTCCATGGCATTTAAAATATTGTGATACCCTGTGCAGCGGCAAAGATGACCTGAAATAAGTTTTCTCAGTTCATCTCGAGAATAGTATTTCCCACTTCCCACGATTTCAACCGCAGTTATAATGAGTCCAGGGGTACAAAAACCACATTGTACAGCTGCTTCATCCACAAAGGCTTGCTGAATAGGTGTTAAAAGGGAAGTATGCTGCTGAAGGCCTTCTACAGTAATAATTTTTTTACCATCTGCCCATAATGCAAGATAAATACAAGAATCGATAGCTTCATTATCAACAAGAACTGTACAGGCGCCACATTCACCTACTTCACAGCCTTTTTTTACACTGGTTAAGCCGTCTATTCCGAAGCATATCGGCTAGAGACTCTCGTATATCAATTGGAATTTCTTCTTCTTTACCGTTTACTATACAATGAATAACTTTAATCATCTAAATGCCCTCCTCCTAATAAAATAGCCTGTTTAAGTGCACGTTTACTCAGTTCTTTAACAAGCTGAAGACGGAAGTCACGAGAAGCACGCCAAGATGTTCTAGGATTAACTTCAGTAAGAGCTACTTCACTAAAGGTCTTAAAGAGAGAAGGAGAAATTGTTTGGCCTATAACAGTAGCTTCGGCTTTGTTACAGCGCATAGGTGTTGGACCTGCCACACCAAAGGCAAGACGAACATCTTCTAATTGATCTAAAGAAGTATTTAGTTTACAGTTAACTGCACAGCCTAATGTAGCAATATCCATAGCTTCTCGCATAGCATATTTAATATAATGACCATGGAATCCTTCATAATTTTCTTTTGTAATACATATGCCTGTAAGCAGTTCACCTTGTTGTAAATGGACACGTCCAGGACCTTTATAAAAAGCCGTAATCGGTATATTTCTTATGCCAGTAGGCCCTGTAATTTCTAAAAGGGCATTATAGGTAAAAAGAGTAGATGCACTGTCGGCACTGGTTACACCATTACATATATTACCGCCAATAGTCCCCATATTGCGAATCTGAGGACCACCTACTTGGTCGACTGCCTCACCTAGCATAGGAAGGTACGCCTTAATAAGAGGGTGATAAGTAATGTGAGAAAAAGTGGTAAGCGGCCTAATCATAATATTTCCTTGTTCATCTCGTGTAATGCCTTTTAAACTATCTATATGATGTAAGCTGACAAAAGATTTTCCTGCTAATTTACCTTCCCTAATTTTAATCAGTATATCTGTCCCACCTGCAAGTGGTATAGCAGATGGGTTTTCTACTAAAGCCTTTATAGCATCATGTATATCTACGGCTTCATAAATATTTTCAATATCATACATAGCATTTCCCCCTTAAATTAAGCCGCTTTCTTTAAATTTTTCAATCATTTTATGTGGTGTAATAGGCAAACTGTTAAAAGCAATACCTGTTGCTTGAAGCAAAGCGTTTCTTATAGCAGGTGCAACAGGAATAGCAGGTGGTTCGCCTAAGGATTTATTGCCATAAGGTCCACTTGGGTCCACAGTTTCTACAAAGTCTACAGCAAGGTCTGGTGTATCCATGCTCGTAGGAAGCTTATAATCTAGTAAATTAGGATTAAGTGGTTTACCTTTGGCATCAAAGAGTAACTGTTCACTTAAAGCATAGCCTAGTCCCATACTCATACCACCATGGACCTGGGCTTTTGCAAGCTGAGGATTAATGAGTACACCACTAT
>JAHLFD010000046.1:0-15201 GCA_018883975.1 Candidatus Niameybacter stercoravium | reverse complement strand
CATCAGGCTAAGTATGATGTAACAGTAGCAACATCAGATGGATTGGAGCAAATTATTATCAGAGGAGCGGGATGTGCACTACTATCCGCTAGAGAATTAAAGGAAGAAATTGAAAGGGCTAATGAAAGAGTGATGCAGGCCTATCAAGACAAACAAGTGGTAGAGCGTAATTATTTAGCAGATGCCTTATCACCAGAACTTAAACAGCAGATGGAAAACTTAGTTAAAGAAGATTAAAAGGGCTATGCCTCGTAGAGATGACGAGGTATAGCCTTTAAGTTTAAGTAAACCCATACTCAAATTATAAATTTATTGTAGTTAAATGTTGGTTAATGTAGTTTAGAGGTTGATAAAGTACGCGTGATAATATACCATAAAGGTATAGAGAACATGACTAAAATTTTACTTGTAGGAGCTAGCGATAGGGGATGAAAGTGATGCATACACCAGACATGTATCCTATGTCAGCTAGATGAGCATAGGAGGGTTGAGATGAATAAAAAAGCTAAAAAAAGATACCGTAAAAAAATAAGAAAGTATATAGTAGGGACCAGTTTAGTCATACTAAGTACTGGAATGATTGTAACAATTTATAGTAGGACATTAGAAGATAAGCCTTTTAATGAATATAAAAATGAAACTGAAATGATAGATAACGATAAAAATAAAGATGAGACCATAAATGAAATGCAAAATGAAGGCATAAGCGAAGATGAGTATAGAGATGAAAATACAAATGAAAATGCAGATGCACAGCCCACTTTATACTATTATGAAGCGGATAAAGAAGAACGTTATTTAGCCTATGCGGAGCGTTATCCAGAGCTTGAGTATGATGAAGTTGTATGGCGCGTTAATGCAGGTGTTGATCAGCCTCATTATACAGGGGTAACAGAAATTACTGATACAGAAGAAGAGATTATTCTCGTTAATAAATATCATAAGTTACCTCTTGATTTTGAGCCAAAAGAATTAGTGCCATTAAGTTCTGGGCCGCTTGTAACACCAGAAACTAAAGAGGCTTATGAACAGATGGTACGTGATGCAAAAGCTGAAGGATATTCTATAAGAGGAGTATCGGCATATCGCAGTATAGATTATCAGATTGATGTATATAATCGTTATCTTAGACGAGATCCTGAAGAGGTTGTAGATACTTATAGTGCAAGACCAGGATTTAGTGAGCATCATACAGGTAGAACCATTGACTTAGATAATATCTATCGTACAATGGATGAATTTGAACATACTAAAGAAGCAAAATGGGTAGCTGAAAATGCTTATAAATATGGTTTTATTGTACGTTATCCTAAAGATCATGAAGATATAACAGGGTATATATATGAACCATGGCATATTACATATGTTGGAATCCCAATAGCTACTGAGATGAAAGAACAAGGAATAGAGACATTAGAAGAATACTGGGTAAAATATGTAGATTATGAAAAGGCTGAGTTCTAAAGAACTCAGCCCTTTTTTATAGAAATTAATTTTTTAATAGCTTCAAAACTTTCCTTACTTATAACATGTTCAATTTTACATGCATCTTCTAATGCGATTTCTTCACTTACGCCAAGCTGTTTTAGCCAAGAGGATAAAATCTTATGTCTTTCATAAATCATTTCAGCCACTTCTTTGCCTGTATCTGTTAAGTAGATAAAGCCGGCTTCAGTGACAGTAATATAATGATTTTCACGTAGATTTTTCATAGCCGTACTAACGCTTGATTTTTTAAAGCTTAATTCATTTGCGATGTCAACGGAACGTACAACAGGAAGCTTTTGACTTAATATGAGAATGGTTTCTAAATAGTTTTCAGCTGATTCATTTAGACTCATAATGACTCCTTTTGTTGTCTAGATAATATAAATATGTTACTCATTAAAATAAAGTATAGCATGGTGTACATTATTTTTCAAACGCTGAACAGTGGCGATACTCAAGAGGCGTGCAGTGATATGTTTCACGAAATCTTTTAATAAAGTTACTAGTATAAGGGTAACCAACTTTACGAGCAATTTCTGCTATACTTTCATCTGTTGTGCAAAGAAGATGAGCAGCGAGGGACATACGCATAGAAGTTATAAACTGTCCAATAGGCAGATGATAATAGTATGAAAAGCCTGCCTTCAACTTTTGAGGATTTAAAAGAACTAATTCACTTAAGTGTTCAATAGTAGGTGGAGACTGAAGGTTTTCTATAAGGATTGTATAGGCTTTTTGAATAGCACGAATATCCTGAGCATTAAAATGCAAATATTTATTTTTACCAACAGGTACTTTGCCGTAATAGAGTTGTTTTGTAAAGGCATGCTCAGGAGATGCTTGTAGGGTCTCCATAAGAATGCCTATACATTGGAGAAGATAGCTTTCTAGAAGAAGCGTATTAAGGGTATTTTGCTTAGCAAGAGACTGCATCTTTTCTAAAATGGTAACAATCTCTATAGGAAGATAACGATAGGTAAAATTTGGTGTAAAGTTTTCAAAGCTAAAATCTGTATTCAAGCTCTTTTTAATAATATCCTCAAAATACGTCTCATGTATAGTGAATTCTGCACCATAAAAATGTTGACCTTTAGTCCAAGTTTGTTTGCCTTTAAGGTCTTTTTCAATGACAAAAAAAGAAGAAGGTGTAAAGGAACCTGTAGGCTGATTTTCAAGTTCGAAATGAGTAGTACCTTCATAAACTGTTCCAAAGCGGATTAAATGCTCTGGATTATCAAAAGCAAGCTTAAAAGAGTGAGGGACTGTATAATCTGCAATACCAAAGGAATAATAGCCAGGACGTTCATAAAATAGAAAATACCCATTTTCAGGATGTTGTGGATTTTTATAAAGAATAGAATGATTTTGCTTATGAGGAAGAAATGTTAATGCTTGTAGGACAGTTTCACGAAAGGATTTAGAAGATTTAACAAGTTTATACATAGTATTTCCTCCATGGTAAAAAATATAGAAAAAGTATACGAGATTGTTTCTCAAAAAGCAAGGCTATCTAAAAGGAGATAATGCAATCGGATGATAAAATAATGAAAAGAGGTGAAAATCTTGTTTGAGGGGAGGGAGCTATGTATAATCCAACTATCTGTTAGTTGTAACTAACCAAAATGAGTCTAAGAGAACGATGTAGATGAAAAGGAGAAATAAGATGAAAAAGCATATTTTACTTATAATGAGCATCTTTGTATTGGTTTTTAGCCTTGTAGGTTGCGGCAGTAATAACCAAGCAGGACAGCAAAGTGCTAATGAAGGACAAGAAGCAAAAGAAACACGCGTAGTAAGAGATGTAAAAGGAGAAGTAGAAATTCCTATGCATCCAGAACGTATTGTAGATATTAGTGGAGCAAGTGATATTTTATCTATTTTAGGCTATGACGTTATTGGGACAGCCAATAGTGATGGTTATGATTATACAAAATTTCCATCTTATTTAGAAGATGTAC
Organism: Candidatus Niameybacter stercoravium; assembly: GCA_018883975.1. Taxonomy (GTDB): domain Bacteria; phylum Bacillota; class Clostridia; order Lachnospirales; family Cellulosilyticaceae; genus Zhenhengia; species Zhenhengia stercoravium. Next base: position 11,755 of record JAHLFD010000046.1, on the reverse strand, counting down.
TTGGGCATGCACAAATTTTAGGTTATAGCATGTTAGCTGAAATGGATGTAGAAGCAATTATTGCATTAGAACCAGATTTAATTGTTATCTCTACAGTACAAGAAAAAATGTACGACCAATTATCAAAAATTGCTCCAGTCGTTATGGTGGAAATGAAACAAATGGACTGGAAAGAAGACTTTATGCACGTGGCTACAATCTTTGGTGAAGAAGAGAAGGCAACTGAATGGATTGATACTTACTTAGCAAAAGCCAAAGAAGTTGGTACAAGCATTAAAGAAACATATGGTGAAGACAGTTCTTATTTATCTTTCTTAGCAAGCGGTGGTAGCTTATTTATCTTTGATGGTGCTGGTCTTGGGACAATCTTTTATGATGATATGGGCTTAGCAAAACCAGAAGGAATGCCACAACAAGAAAATGTCAGCTTACCAGTTGTAACATTTGAAGGCTTAGCAGAAATTAATGCAGATTATATTTTTGCTATTGCAACAGATGAAGATTTAGCTGCTTTAACAGCAAGCAGTATTTGGAACGGAACAGAAGCTGTAAAAAATGGCAATGTAGTAACATTACCAGCAAGTCCATACTTTAATCAAGGTTATAGCCCAATCGGAAGATTAGCATTTGTAGAAGAAGTAGAAGCTTTATTAGCAGGTATGCATGAATAAGAAAACCTTTTTTCTTGTTAGTACATGTAGCATTATTGCAGTAATCGGGCTAGTTATTGCAATTAGCTTTGGTGCTAAGCGTATTCCCTTACAAGTTGTTTGGGACAGCATATTTCATTATGAAGATATTTTAGAAATGCAATTAGTCCGAGATGTTCGTATACCAAGAGTGATTAGTACCGCCTTTGTAGGCGGTATTCTTGGTATTACTGGGGCTATGATGCAGGGGGTTACAAGAAACCCAGTAGCAGAACCCTCATTAATGGGTATTACGCAAGGGGCTACCTTTGCGATAGCTTTAGTAGGTGCAAGTTCATCTTTATATGGATTATTTGGCAATACTGCGGCAGCCTTTTTAGGTGCCATAGTAAGTGGTTTATTAGTACTTGGGTTTAGTATGAAAAGTGCTAGAAATATGAATATTTCACGTTTATTATTAGCAGGAACGGCGTTAAGTACTTTCTTTATTTCTATGGCAACTATTATTGCACTACTTACTAATAAGTCACAAAACTTAGCCTTTTGGATATCAGGAGGTTTTCGCACAGTGACTTGGGAGAGTGTAAAATTAGTGGTTATAGTAGGTGGACTGACAACACTGATAGCACTCTTTTTATCGCCTAAAATTAATATCGTTAACTTAGGAGAAGATGTTTGTATAGGTCTTGGAGAAAATCCAGTTAAAATTCGTATGTATACTTTACTGCTGATTATTCCAATGTGTGCAGTATGTGTAGCTGTAGCGGGAAACATAGCATTTGTTGGTTTAATCGTACCCCATATTGTAAGAAAAATAGTTGGGCAAGATTATCGCATCATTATGCCGGTTTCTTTTTTATGTGGGGCAACCCTTGTCACTTGGGCAGACGTATTTGCTAGATTAGTTAATCAGCCGTATGAAACACCTATTGGACTCTTTACTTCTATCATTGGGGTGCCTTTATTTATATGGATGGTTAGAAAGGAGAGTTAGAAATGAAAAAACGTGTAGTTATGGCGACTATCATTACTGGTCTTCTTTTTATAGGTATCTTTTTCTTAGCTATTAGCTGGGGAAGTTACAATATAGCTTTTGAAGATGTTGTTAAAACGTTAGTTGGAGCAGGATCAAGACTTCAGCAAACAACCATATGGGATATTCGTCTACCGCGAATAGCAGTAGCAATGGTTGTAGCTATTGCCTTATCTACTTCAGGTTGTATTTTGCAAAGTGTAACACGTAATGAGCTTGCAGAGCCTGGTATGATTGGGATTAATGCAGGGGCAGCAATAGCTGTTGTCTTTTTAATATCTTATGGGCAAACAACTTATTATGATAGTATTGGAGATTTTGCCTTATTTGTAATGCCCATTGTAGCTATTTTAGGGGCATTTTTAAGTGGAGCACTTATTTATAAATTAAGCTATAAAAAAGGCATATCACCAACTAAGCTTATTCTAACAGGGATTGGTGTAAATGTTGGGATTAATGCTGTAATCTCCTTATACCAACTGAATATGTCAAAAGGAGACTATAATCAGGTACTTACTTGGATTAGTGGAAGCTTATGGGGAAGCAGTTGGAAGTTCTTCTTCTTAGTTATGCCACTTATACTTGTTTTTTTAGGATTAGTCATCTGGAAGAACAAAATACTAGATGTACTAGATTTAGGAGATGAAATTGCAATAGGATTAGGTGTATGTGTAGAAAAAGAAAGAAGAATTCTATTTTTCTATGCCATTGCATTAGCAGCACTTGCAACCTCTGTAGCGGGTAATATTGCTTTTCTTGGCTTATTAGGTCCACATATTGCAAAACGTTTAGTAGGTCCTGTTCATAGAAGACAAATACCTATGGCAGCACTTATCAGTTGTATCATTATTGTATTTGCAGATTCGATTTCAAGGAATGTTTTTTCACCTATTGAAATTCCAGTTGGCATTACAATAGCAGTTGTTGGAGTACCTTATTTTATTTATTTAATGTTAAAAGAATAAGAGGTTTGGAGGAACAAATGGAAGCCATTAATATAAAAGACTTAGATGTTGCTTATGAACAAAAATATATTATAAAAAATATGAATTTAGAAATCCCTAAGGGAAAAATTACAATGATTATTGGGTCAAATGGATGCGGGAAATCTACTTTACTCAAAACTATTGCACGTATTATTACACCTAAAAAAGGAGAAATCCGATTAAATGGCGCAAGTATTAAAGAGCAGGCGCCAAAAGATATTGCAAAAAAAATGGCTGTGTTGCCACAAAGTCCTACTGTTCCTTCAGGGCTTCTTGTTAAAGAATTAGTTTCTTATGGCAGATTTCCTTATCAAAGTGCTATGGGGGGCTTAAAGCAAGAAGATATAGATAAAGTACAAAAGGCTATGGAAGATACAGGCATTGTTGAGTTTGCCAATCGCCCAGTAGACAGTTTATCAGGTGGACAAAGACAACGTGCATGGATTGCTATGGCCTTAGCGCAGGAAACAGAAATTTTAGTATTGGATGAGCCTACGACTTATTTAGATATGGCACATCAGTTAGAAATTCTCCTTTTACTACAAAAACTCAACAAAGAACAAAATCGTACGATTATTATGGTATTACATGAACTGAATAATGCTACGAAATTTGCTAACTATCTTATTGGTGTTAAAAAAGGTGAAGTCATCTTTAAAGGGGAACCTTTAGAGGTGATTACCAAAGAAAATCTACTGAAGCTTTATGGCATTGATGCCAAATTGCAGTTAGATGAAACAAACAGTTATCCAATTTGTGTTGATTTCAATATTGGACGAGATGATTCAAAGGAAAGGAATGAGTATGCAAAGTAAGCTTTATCATAAAAATTTTAATATATTAGCACTTGGGCAGATTATATCCCTGTTTGGAAGCTCTATTCAGCGATTTGCTTTGTCCTTGTATTTACTGGATTTAACAGGATCAGCGAGTATCTTTGCATCTATTTTAGCAATCTCTATGATTCCTATTGTGCTCATTTCACCTCTAGCAGGGATTTTAGCAGATAGGGGCAATAAGAAAAAGCTTATGGTAGCTTTAGATTTTATAAGTGGGTTACTTTTAGTCTTCTATGCAGGAATTGTACTACAAGGGAAAGACCATGTGGTAATTATAGCCCTTGTCATGATTTTATTATCTACCCTTTCTACTATTTATCAACCTGTAGTAAATACTTGTATTCCTATTCTTGTTGCAGATGAGCATCTGGTAAAGGCTAATGCCATTATTCAGCAAGTTGCTTCTTTAAGCAATTTCTTAGGACCGATTTTTGCAGGGATGTTATATGGACTATTTGGCATTACAGGCATCATTCTTTTAAATATGATAAGCTTTTTATTCTCGGCAGTAATGGAATTATTTTTAGACATTCCACATACCAAGGGAGAGCGAAAAGAATCCTTTAAACATGTCTTTTTAACAGATATGAAAGAAAGTTATCAGTATTTAAGATATAAGAATCCTATTGTTTTACGTATGCTTTTATTCTCTGGATTCTATAATTTATTTTTAGTACCTGTATTTAGTATAGCAGCCCCTTATTTAATTAAGGTTACGTTTGGGCTATCTGCAGAGGTTTATGGTATAGCAGAAGGCATGATTGCACTCGGTATGATTATTGGTGGAGCTATTATTACATGGAAGCCTAACCGTTTCCATATTAAGCGTGTGCATAGGTTACTTTATATGACATCCTTAGCAATGCTGATGATGGGTGGTTCAGTATGGTTATTCCAATTAGGTAAGGGGTCGGCTCTATTTAGTGTTATGATTTTTACACTGTTTGGAATGGTCATTATGGGCGTACTAGGCATCGCAAATGTGCTGAGCGCAGCTTATTTATATCATGAAGTAGAAGGTTCTATGCTAGGTAAAATTTTAGCTTTTGGATCAGCATTTGCTACCTTATGTATTCCACTAGGACAAATCCTGTTTGGTGAATTAATTGAGAACTTCGTAGGTCATATTGAATGGATTATTTGGTTTGCGGCATGCTTTGTATTAGGTGTAACATGCTTAGTACGTTGGAATGTCTTACAAATTAAAGATAAATAAAGTGCTTTTTATTATACTTTTTAGATGCACAAGTTACCTGAGCAAGATATAATGAAATTACAGTAAAATTTAAAAGTTTTAAGCTATTAAATAGGATAAGTTCTAGTAAACGAGGGTGAGGGGAAAGGTGTATGAATTGGAGAGAACTGGCAAAGCATTTACAGATGAATGAGAGAGGGATAGCCTGCTTAGAGCATATGGAAGAGCGTAAGCTTAGTCTTGAAACAATTTGCAGCACTAAAAGTAACGAGCAGTTTTTTGAAGCAGTTAAACAACAAGCTTTATATCATGAGTTAGATTATAGAGAAGTATTTGCCTATGTGTATATGGTGTTAGCAGCTAGGGCTTATGACAAGTACAAAGAAGAGGGTATTGATGACGAGATTTATTATGATACCATGAGGGACCTGGTTATTTGGAGTGATGATTGCTATAAGAAGTTTGGCATATGGGGAATTGATGAATATGGCTGGCTCATTCTACATGTACAGCTTAAAATCTTTAAATTAGGACGTTTACAGTTTGAGCCTACAATACTTGGAGAAGAGATAGTTTGCGAGGCGTGCAGATTAGAAAAAGGGGAAAAGGTTCTTAATGTACATATACCAGCAGGTGAATCATTAGATCATGACAAGTGTAAGGCATCCTATAAGATGGCCAAGCAATTTTTTAAGAATGGTAGCATTAATTGTATATGTTCTTCTTGGCTTCTTAATCCAGTTTATGAGGTGCTTCTTCCTGCAAGTTCTAATATTGTTCAATTTCAAAAGGATTACTGTATCTATGAGGTAGATGATTTATGCATGCAAGCTGAGGAAAGGGTATTTGGAGAGGTTAAGTCTGATCCTAATCTATATGCACAAAATACTACTTTGCAGAAAGTAGCAGCTACTTATTTAAAGCAAGGGAAAAGGCTCGGAATAGGTAAAGGCGTTTTAAAAGTAGATTAATAAAAAGCGAATAAGAAAATAAAAGCATTAAAACAATTAAGGTTTTAGTGCTTTTTTATTGAATGGATGGATAGAAGTTGCCTTCCACTATAGGCTAAAGATTAAGGGTATAGTATAATAGGTAATACTGTAGGAAAACAAAAGAAACAGAAAGAGACACAGGCACAAGAAATGAGGTATGAACATGAAGCCTATTATGATAAAAGGTGCAAAGGCAGGTAATCTTAAAAATATATCTTTAGAGATTCCAAGAAATAAATTGGTAGTGCTCACTGGCCTATCAGGTTCAGGTAAATCTACTTTGGCAACAGATGTTCTTTTTAATGAATGTCAAAGACAATATTTAGAAGCTATAGGGCTTCAGGGTATTAATAAGCCAAATGTAGAATCTATTAGCCATATTGCACCAGCTATACTCATTACACAAAATCAGTCTAATAAAAATCCACGTTCTTCTGTTGGGACCATGACTAATATTTACACAGATTTAAGAATGATTTATGAAAAGCTATCTAGGAGAATTTGCCCTAAGTGTCACCAGGAAATAGCCTCTTCAGAGTGCAAAGAAGAAGTAGAAAGACAGGATAATGATTTTAAAGTGTATATGTACTGTAAGTATTGCCATGAGAGAATGCCAAAACTTACACGAACTGAGTTTTCTTTTAATACGAAAGAGGGAGCTTGTATAGCTTGTGAGGGGCTAGGCAAAGTATTAAGTATTAAACATGAAGCAGTTATAGATGAAAGTAAGTCTCTAGAAGAAGGAAGTATAGTTTTTTGGGAGCAAAAATATAAAGAATACCAGATTAGTGCGCTATACAAAGCCTTTAGGCATTACAATGTACCTATTAAAGAGGGGACACCCGTTAAGCAATTTAGCCAAGCTCAAAAGGCTTTATTAATGTATGGTGTGGAAAGTGAACAGGTTAAAGCCTTATTCCCAGAAGTAGAGGTACCTAAAACAGTAGCAGGAGGAAAGTTTGAAGGTGCTTATACAACCTTATGGAGAAGAATGAAAGAGAAGGACGAAGAAAGTGATGCCTTATCGCCTTATTTTGAAGAAGGTATATGCCCAGAGTGTAAGGGGGAAAGACTTAATGCTTTAAGCCGATCAGTAACAGTAGGAGGAAAACGCTTGCCAGAGCTGGTTTCCTTATCTTTAGAAGTGCTATACCAATGGATACAGGAGCTGGAACAATCCCTTATAGCTACCAATAGGGAATTAGTACAAGATTACTTAACAGATTTGAAAACGAAGCTTCGTAGGCTACTTCATGTAGGTATTGGCTACTTAACACTAGACCGCACTATGAATACTTTATCAGGTGGAGAAAGTCAGCGTATTAAACTAGCAGCCGCTTTAGACTCTGATTTAACAGGCATTATTTATATTATGGATGAACCGACCATTGGTCTTCACCCACAGGATACCGAAGGCATTATAAAGGTATTAAAGGCTTTAAGGGATAAAGGCAATACGGTTATTATTATTGAACATGATGTGGATGTGATGAAAGAAGCAGACTACATTATAGATATTGGCCCAGGCGCTGGTAAATATGGGGGGGAAGTGATTGGTCAAGGCACTTTAGAAGAGCTTAAGATGCAGAAAAGCTCTGTAACAGGTATGTATTTGCAAGCGGCAAAAGGAAATTATGAAACGTTTCGTCCGGGAAAGGGGACATTTATTGAGGTCAAGGGTGCTAACTTGCACAACTTAAAGCATATTGATGTAAGGTTTCCTATAGGTTGTCTCACCAGTGTTACAGGTGTATCGGGTTCAGGTAAATCAACACTGGTGTTTGATATATTAGCAGACCCAAAGGCAATTCAAAATACCCATTTTAATAGAGTGATAGGAACAGAGTGTTTTGACCATATTATAACAGTTGAACAAGCACCACTAACTAAAATGAAGCGTTCTAATGTAGCGACCTATTCTGGTGTATATAGTGAGATTAGAAAAATTTTTGGAGGGTTAGAAGAGGCTAAGAAGAAAGGATTGAATACAAAGCATTTTTCCTTTAATTCTAAAGGGGGACGATGTGAAAATTGTGAGGGGCTTGGCTATGTTACCAATAATATGTTATTCTTTAGGGATTTAGAAGTGACTTGTCCTATTTGTCATGGCAATCAATTTAAGGATGAAGTATTGGCTATAAAATATAAAGGCTACTCTATTAAAGAAGTACTTAAAATGTCCATTGAAGAGGCTATGCTCCTTTTTAAAGAAGAGGCAAAGGTTATGAGAATACTAGAAATGCTTAAAGATGTAGGCTTAGCTTATTTAGAATTAGGCCAAACCGTAACGACTTTATCAGGTGGTGAAGGGCAAAGATTAAAGCTAGCTAAAGAGCTTATTGAAAATAAAGGTAAACAAAATCTTTATTTAATTGATGAACCGACTACCGGTTTACATCCTATAGATGTAGAAAACTTCTTAAAACTTCTTAATCATATAGTAGATTCAGGTAGTACAGTTATTGTAGTTGAACATAATCAGCAAGTGATTAAAGCTTCTGATTGGATTATAGATCTTGGACTTGAAGGAGGGGATAATGGAGGAGAGGTTATAGTGACTGGGACGCCAAGAGAAATCATTGCACATAAGCATTCCGTAACAGGGAGATTTTTATAACTAAGTTACATTCAGCTTAGATATATTTGCCTATCTTATAAAGCTGACATGCCTTATATTAAAGAAATTTATAAAGAATACGGTATGAATTAGGATGATGTGATTATTTTTAAAAAGTTATAGGATATTTTTAATATCTTATAACTTTTTTTGTTCTAAAATACATAATTATACTTATATACTTGACTTAGAGTAAACTTTAAGTGTTATGCTGAATAAGATTAAAAAATTCTTAAATAAGTTAATGAGGAGGGGATAATGATGAAAACGAAAAAATTATGTATAGCAGGTATATGCCTTACATTATGTATGCTACTACCCTTTTTGACAGGGCAAATTCCTCAGATAGGTAATGCACTAAGTCCTATGCATATTCCTGTTTTATTATGCGGTATGTTATGTGGGGGAACTTATGGGGCTATAGTAGGGTTTATAGTACCTATACTTAGATTTATGTTATTTGGAATGCCGCCTATCTTTCCAATAGGGATTGCTATGGCCTTTGAACTAGCGGCTTATGGTATGGCTTCAGGTGTGATTTACCGTGCATTACCTAAAAAGACGATTAATATTTATATTTCACTAATAAGTGCTATGCTGATTGGGCGAGTAGTTTGGGGAATTGCAAGATTTATAATGGCTTTGGCTTTTGGCATAGAATTCTCTTTACAAATGTTCTTATCAGGTGCTTTTATTACAGCTATTCCGGGTATTATATGCCATATTTTAATCATTCCAATCATTGTAATGGCTTGCCAAAAAGCAGGGGCAGTTCTAAAAGCAAATGAGCAAGAAATAAAGGTAGGGTAAAATACATAGTACATAGGAAGGAAATAGAAAGATGCAGAATGAGTTTATCTGGAAGAAAGAAGAAGTGCCTGCAGCCCTTATTGAAAAGATAGAAGCGTGTATTAAAGAAAAGGATAAATGCATTTTGGCCATAGATGGCAGAGCAGCAGCAGGCAAAACAACTTTAGCCAATTTACTTCAAGAGCACTTTGACGTAGCAGTTATACATATGGATGATTTCTTTTTACCTTTGGAATTAAGAACAAAAGAGCGTTATGCTACGCCTGGTGGTAATGTACATTATGAAAGGTTTAATGAAGAAGTAGGAAGTCAGCTTACAATAGGGCATGCTTTTAAATACCAAAGGTTTAATTGTAAGAAAATGCAGCTAGATACTTGGCAGGAAGTAGAAAATAAAAGAGTTATGATTGTAGAAGGGACTTATGCTACACATCCAGAAATTCAAGTAGCTTATGATATGAAACTCTTTTTAGATATAAATAAGGAGGAGCAGAAAAGTAGAATCTTACATAGAAATGGGGAGCAGATGCTAGAGCAGTTCTTAAGTAAATGGATTCCTTTAGAGGAAATGTATTTTGAAAGTTACGGTGTAATGGAGCATTGTAATAGGGTATTGACTTAGAGTGCACTCGAAGTGCTAGGCTAATAAAGGTAGAAAAAGTAATTCTATTACAGTAATCAAGGGGGATGAAGTAGAATGGAACAGAAAAAATTAGGCTTTGGATTTATGCGTCTGCCATTAACCAATAAAGAAGATCAAAATAGTATTGATTATGAGATGCTCAGCCAAATGGTGGATACTTTTATGAAGAGAGGCTTTACTTATTTTGATACAGCCTATATGTATCATAACTTCAAAAGTGAGATTGCACTACGTGAAGTGTTAGTTAAGCGTCATGACAGAGCATCCTTTACAATAGCAACAAAGATGCCAACTATGTTTTTACGTCAGAAAGAAGATATGGAAAGGATCTTTAGTGAACAGCTAGAAAAATGTGGAGTAGAGTATTTTGATTATTACATGCTTCATAATTTAGGTGTTTCCCACTATGAAATTGCAAAGAAAATGGATGCTTTTGCTTTTATACAGCAGAAGAAAGCAATAGGCCAAATCAAGCAAATAGGTTTTTCATTCCATGATACAGCAGATTTATTAGATGAAATCTTAACAGAGCATCCAGAAGTGGACTTTGTACAGCTTCAAATTAATTATCTGGACTGGGATAATGAAAGTATTCAATCAAGAAAATGTTATGAAGTGGTAACTAAGCATAAAAAGTCCGTTATTGTTATGGAACCTGTTAAGGGAGGAGCATTAGCAGATATTCCAAGGGAAGCTGAAGAGATGTTTAAAACTTATCATCCAGATTTATCTATACCATCTTGGGCCATTCGTTTTGCGGCAAGTCTAGAAAACGTCATAATGGTTTTAAGTGGTATGTCAAATATGGAGCAGCTTCTAGATAATACGAGCTATATGCAGGAATTTGAGCCTTTTACTCAAAAAGAATATGAAAAGGTAGAAGAAGCAGTAGAGATAATCAATAAAGCTATTACAGTTCCTTGTACAGCTTGTCAGTATTGTGTAGATGGATGTCCAAAGCACATTCCTATTCCAAACTATTTTGCACTATACAACACCGAAAAACAGGTAACCAATTACGGATTTTCTACACAGCGCGTTTATTATAGCAATTATACAAAGCAGTATGGAAAGGCATCGGATTGTATAGGATGCAAAAAATGTGAGAGAAGTTGTCCACAGCATATTGAAATAACAAAACACCTAGATGATGTAGCAAGAACATTTGAATAAATAAAAAGCCAGAGTACTTTATAGAAGGTACTCTGGCTTTGTGTTTTAAAACTAATGCTGCCCTTCTTCTGCTTCAGCATCTGCCTTTGTTACATGTACTGTTCCATGCGGGTGATTTGGCGGAGCGTAGATAGAATACAGCTTAAGTGGGACTGAGCCAGTATTGATTAGATTATGCCAGGTGCCAGCAGGAATGATAAAAGCATCGTCAGCAAATACAGGTTGCTGGAAACTAGGTATATCTTTATTAGTGCCCATCATAACAAGGCCTTGACCTTGTTCAAGACGTATAAATTGATCTACATCACTATGCATTTCTAAGCCAATATCTTCTCCAGGAAGAAGACTCATTAAAGTCAGTTGCAGATATGGACCTGACCATAAAGCTGTGCGGAAGTTATTATTACTTTTAGTAGCTTGCTCAATATTAATAGCAAAAGGATAAGGTCCATAATCTTTAAGGCGCTCGGTCATATCTTGGGAAGTGGCATTACCCCTATATCGTCTAGGGTTTGGGGAATTATAATGATTAAAAAGACCCATTGTAGTGCTCCTTTCATGGTGATACATTATTAGTATATGTAAGGGCTGTATATAAGTGATAAGTTGGGAGTATTTACTGATTTTGGATTTAATAAAAATGAGTAATGGTTAGGCAGTATAAGCTATTAGGCCATTGCTTAAGGACTTAGAAGGAGAAGTAAATAAGATAAAAGGTTTTTATAGACCTATATAAATAGGCTTTTCTGCATCTAGCTCTTTAGTATATAATATAAACAACCTAAATAAAGGAGTTACTACTGTCTCTTATACACAT
>JAHLFD010000045.1:0-11600 GCA_018883975.1 Candidatus Niameybacter stercoravium | reverse complement strand
AATCTGCATAGTGGAACGGTGAATCAATGTTTGTTGTAAATAATGCACGTACTCTATGGTCAAGTGCTTCGTTGTTAAAGCTTGTTTTTACTTTAATACCTCTTGAAAGTCTTTCAAGTGTATAAACTGTTGTGATTTCCATTGGAATTGTTTCTTCAACTCTTTGAGCTTTTCTTCCGTTGAACCAAACTAACTCTCTCATTTCTTTATCAAGTTGTTCATTTGCTGATTTTGGAATGTTGATTGTTACTTTTGTTTCAATAGCAGCTACGTGAGGAAGGTTTTTCACAACGCGAACCTGCGCTTTTGCATCTTTTGATGTAATTGGTTTTTCACCAAGTGGCATGAAGTAGATGTATTCGTTACCAAGATCACCATGATCTTCGTAGATGCATTGCTCTTCGAATACTCTTCCTGTTGCTTTATGTGTAATAGTGATAGAACCGTTATCTTCTACTTTTGCACTTAAGAAGTCATTTTCTAAGATATGACCATCTTTTACTAAGCTACCTTCTTCTGCTGCTTTTTCAGCAACTGGAATAAGAGCAAGTCTCTTAATATCAAATGCTGCAAGTTTTTCAATTTCAACTGTTACTTTAAGTTCTTGGCACATGTATGGTTGTCTGAATTTATCTTTTGGAAGGTCATAACCAAAGTGTAAACCTAACTCTTCGATTTCACCTTTTAATTCGTTACCATTTTCATCAACAATTTTGTATGTTGGTACTTTAGCCTCTTTTGCATCATCAATTGCGCCTTGTACATAGTTTGGTGCAAAGTATTTTTTAGCAACTTCAAGTTTGAATTCTACTAAACCTGATTTCTCCCAACCTGTTGGGTTAACAATGAAGAATGGTTCAGCTTCTTCACTGATGTTTTTGAATTTCATTGTATCTAATTGAGCTTTAATATAAGCCATTGCTTCATCAATAATGTGAAGTGCAACTTGTTCAGCTTTTTCAAAACGAGATACCATTTCTCTATGTACCTCATCCACACTACAACCACAGATACTATCATGTGGATGGTTTTGCATAAGCACTTTCCAACCATATGTGAATAAGTGGTGTGGGTAAGCCATACCCATTTTGCTAGCGATTGCTGCAATTGGTTCTGCTACCTTTTCAAATAATGTTTGGCATTTAGCATTCATTTGTTTTAAGTAAATACGTGCTGAAGCAGTATTTGCAAGTGTACACCAACCATCTGTTTGTTGGCTTCTAAGTTCGCCGTGGATTGTTACTAAGTTATCTGGAAGTTCAGCTTTGATAGCTTCAATGTATTCTGGGAAGTTTGAGTGAATGAACTCAACATCTTTGTAGAATTCTTTAGCATTATTTAAAGCTTCGCTTAAATCTGTTTGAACTGGTTGGTGGTCACAACCGTTCATGAATAACATATGATCTGTTGAAGCAAAGTGAGCTGCACCAGCAAGTTTTTGATCCCAGTATTTTATAAGCTCTTCTTTATCTGTTGGTACTTCCATACCATTACAGTACCAGTTAGCAAAAAGTACACCAAGTACTTTTGATCCATCTGGACTTTCCCAGTACATTTCTGAATATGGAGATTCGAAAGCTTCTCCGCTTACTTCGTTGTTGAAACCAGTTGGTTTAACACCACGACCGAATACTGCTGTTTCGATACCAGCTTGTTGTAACATTTGAGGAGCTTGCCCCATGTTACCAAATGAGTCTGGGAAGTAGCCTACTTTACATACATCCCCGTACATTTTTGCATCGTCATGACCTACTTGTAAGTTACGAACGTTCGCTTCACTACTTGTAAGCCATTCGTCTTGAAGAATGTACCATGGTCCGATGTGAATACGGCCTTCTTTGATCATTTTTGTAAGGATTTCTTTTTTCTCTGGTCTTACTTGAAGGTAGTCTTCTAAAATGATTGTTTGACCATCTAAATGGAAGCTCTTGTATTCTGGATCTCTTTCAAGTGTATCTAATAAAGTATCCATAAATTCAATAAGAAGCATGTGATGTTTTTCGTATGGTAAGTACCACTCTCTATCCCAGTGTGTATGTGAGATAACGTGCGCTTTTTTAGTTTGTTTCATGACGCCCTCCTAGGTGTGAATTAAGGTTTTCTATAGCTAGATTTTAGAGGAAAAATGACTTATAATCAATGCTACTAGGAGAAAAAAATGATAAAGTTGGTATACTTGATATATTGAGTGGGAGAACTTTTGGGAGTGGCAGGTGGGGTAGTCCGGGATGGTCTTCTAGCTTGTGTCTCCTTTCGGCTGAGAAAGACTAAGCTTGTTGGCTGATGAACGCTTGAAACTCGCTTCGCTCAAACATCAAGCTAAGTACCATCAGCCATCTTTGCTAAGTCTTTCTAGGCCTCAATACGAAGGAAGCTTACAGACCATCCCTCCCTATCCCGCTGCCACACGAGAGCTCTCGGACAGGGGAATTAATCAAGTATGTGAGTGGCGAAACGTGGGCTACCTGGAAGGCGCTCACTGACGCGTGTGCGCTAGTTTGGAATGCTCTAGGATAATATTTAGATACTCATTTCTGGGTACCCAAAGAGGCTGAGTATAAAATTATTACGGATAGAGAAGCTATTCAAACTGTATAGGATAGTCTAAATGGGATAAAAGATGGAGAAATTAAATCTTCTTATATGTTTGATTATAAAACACATTCTGATGTGATAGCCTTATGGCATGCTTTTAATGTTGAAGCTTTAGAGGCTACTGAAGATCAGTTGCCTACTTATGAGGAATAATCTATAGATTTACAAATGAAAGGGGTGTATTCTTATGCCTAGTGAACCACTTTATATGAGTATGCGTAAGTATTTATTAGAGATTATTGAAAATAATAAGCATACACCTGATTTTAAATTGCCGTCTGAAAATCAGCTTGCGCTTAAATTTAATGCAAGTCGTATTACGGCTAAAAATGCTATTTTATCTCTTGAAAAAGACGGTCTTATTTACCGCAAGCAAGGAAAAGGAACTTTTATAGCGCCAAAGGCTAGTGAATTTGAACTCTTAAAGTCTGAGAAGCAAAATCCTATGATTTGTTTTATTGTACCAGGTGTAGGCGGAAAATTTATTGGTAAGATACAAGAAGGTATTCAGGCTTTTGCACTTCTTCACAATCTGAATTTAAGTATTATGGTGACGGGTGGCAATCAGAAAACTGAAGAAGAAATGATTCGCGCCGCTACTCAAAACAACTGTAAGGGCCTCATTATTTATCCTTCTGATAATAATGTGTATAATAAGGAAATTCTAAAACTCAGCCTTAATAACTTCCCTGTTGTCCTTGTGGACCGTTATTTAACAGGGCTTGACTTAAGCTATGTAGCCTGCGACCACTTTACCGCTGCTTATCACGGTACGCAGCACCTTATAGAAAAGGGGCATACCCGTATCGGCTTTATGAGTCAAGATCCTCATCTTGTTAGTTCTGTCCTTGAGCGTAGCCGTGGCTACCAAAAGGCCCTTATTGACCATGTAGGTGGATTTGACTCTAAGCTTCAGCTCATTTGTGACCATACTGCGCCTAACTTTGCTGAGATTTTTGATAGTTATCTTAAATCTAATCCTGACCTTACAGCTCTTATTACTACAAGTACAGGATATGGCCTTAAGATCGTTCCTTTCCTTCAGGAACAAGGTATACGCATCCCAGAAGATTTGGCGCTTATGCTTTTTGATAACGAGTTTGAAGACTACTTACATCTCCTATCTTTTAAGCCTCTTATTATTGACCAAAATCCTTTTGACATAGGCGTTAAAGCAGGCGAACTACTTTATCGCCTGCTTTATAAAAACCCAAAGCCTAAAAAGGTTCTACTTAAAGAAACCATTATTGAATAGCTTGAATAAGACTTTTGCCACTTTGTCCTTGTGAGGCTCTCTGCCTTGTAATATGAGAAAGTGGCGTTTTATTTGAGACTTTTTCTCCAAGCTTAGTTACCTGCATATGTATACCCATTTGGTTAAGCTTTTCAACTGTTCGTTCATTATAACTGTAACCAGGATAAGAAAAGACATAAATTTCCCTTTGCCCTAATTCATCTTCTATACGTTCAAATCCTTTTTTCACTGAAGCTTCTAGCTTTTCATTTGATAAGCTATTAATATTTTCATGTTTATAGCCATGGCTTTGTATAGATACAAGGCCACTCTCTTCCATTTCCTTCATCTGCTCCCAATCTAAATGGCTATACTCGCCCATCTCATTATCTACTGTATAGGGATTAATAAAAATAGTAGCTTTTACCTCATACTTCTTCAAAATAGGAAAAGCCTCTGTGTAGTTATTTTCATAACCATCATCAAAAGTAAGTATAATAGGTTTAAGCGGCAATGGTTCCCCATAAGTTATAAAATCATAGTATTCCTTAAAATGAATAGGTGTATAACCTGCTTGTAATAAAGCCTTGATATGCTCTTCTAAACGTTTAGGTGTTACGGCCATTCCTCCTAAACCTTCTGGAATCTTATCCATACATAGATGATACATTAAAATGGGGATTTCAACATGATCTCCTTTTTTAAGTTTAGGTCCTTCTTCGGCCGTTTCCTTAACTGCCACATCTACTGTTTGTAACTTGGCGTCTACACTAGATGAACTTGTAGCTTGTGATATAAGGGCCTCTTCATAAGTTACACTCGTAACGGATTGCTGAGAATGTTTAGGATTGTCTAGTTGAGTAGTTTGCTCTAGAGTAGGCTGATTGGTAACATGTAGTGGTGTTGTCATGACAAAGGGTATCATAAAAAAAAGTGTCCTTAAATTCATTTTTTCACCTCATTATGTATTTAAAATATTATATTTTTACATCTCTTTTTATTATACCATTTTTTACCATGCTCTATATTTATTAATTGATATATTATCTAAAAAAATAGGCAAGTGTCTTTGGTTTTAAAACCACAGATACTTGCCTATTTTTTATTTATATTTCGCTCTAATAAAATCTATTTATCTAAATGAGTTATGCCTACGCCTTCCTTGGAAGATGCTGATTAATGGCATCACATACTATTTTATTAAGTAGTCCCATATGAGCTTTAATGGCTTCTTCATCTTCACCACGATCTTTTTTATTAAGGCCTATTACCTTATATCCTTTACTCTTTGTCAAATAGTTTTCTATCGCTTCCCATAAAGCTACATACCCTGTGCCTTTATTAAAGTTTAGAGGCTTACCTTTCAACTGGTCTTCCATACCTTTTAGAAGTTCTTCTAATAGGTATTCATTGCTTACATAAATATAAAGCTTTCCACCTAGTTTTTCCTGTGTATCTAAATCTTTTAAGCCTTCGCTTAAAGCTAGTAATTCTAATCTTGCTACGCGTGTTTCTTCTTTTAAGACCTGAATTTCTTCTTTATAGAGGTCTTCTCCCTTTAATATATAGGCATAAGCACCGACAGCTTCACCATTACGTTTTCTTTTGTTTGCTTTACAATATAAGTGAATAGGATTCATAAATCATGTTTCTCCCTTTTATTTAAGTTCCTCTATTATATACTATTTACTTTAAAGAAGATAGGAGTATATACATCTATTCTCGTTGCAAGGCTAATAAGCTATTTTTCGTCATTAATGCCACATCTTGACTTATATATCAAAAATATATTTGTAATTTTATATAATAAATATCAAAAAATCAATTTACATTTTAGTCTTTTATAATTATACTTAATTTGATAAAAATATATATTTAAATCTAAACTTTTACAGAAAATATTTGAAAGGATTTATCATGCTTACATTAACTGATAATCAACAACCTGTTATAAGTGGTGCCATTCACTACTTCAGACTTTTAAAGTCAGACTACAAAGACCGTCTTATGAAACTTAAAGCTTGTGGCTTTAATACGGTTGAAACTTATGTACCTTGGAACCTTCACGAGCCTGAAAAAGGCAAATTTATATTTGACGGACATTTCGATATTGAATGTTTCCTTCAAACAGCAGCTGAGCTTGAACTCGCTGTTATTTTAAGACCAGGTCCATATATCTGTTCTGAATGGGATTTTGGCGGACTTCCAGCTTGGCTTCTCAAAGATAAAAACATGGTCCTTAGATGCTACTACGAACCATACCTTAAGCACGTAGATGACTGGTTTGATGCATTTATCCCACGTATTGTGCCATATCTCAGTACAAATGGCGGTCCAATCATTGGCGTTCAGGTAGAAAATGAGTATGGTAGCTACGGAGATGATAAAAAATATTTAACTCATATTAAAGAAGGTCTTATTCGCCGTGGTGTAGATGTTACCCTCTTTACTTCTGATGGTGGACCTGACCATATGCTTACAGGTGGTACACTTCCTGATGTTTATAAAACAGTTAACTTTGGTTCAGGTGCAGATTGGAACTTCTCACAACTTAGAAAACGTCAACCAGACCTTCCTGTTATGTGTATGGAATTCTGGGATGGCTGGTTCGACCACTGGGAAGTCCCTCATCATACAAGACCTAGCCATGAAGTCGTACAAGTTTTTGAAGACATGCTTGCTCACAATGCACATGTTAACTTCTACATGTTCCATGGCGGTACAAACTTCGGCTTCTACAATGGCGCTAACCACTATGCTGACGGTACTAATAACGGTTATGGTGCTACTGCGACAAGCTATGACTACTGCGCCCTTTTAACAGAAGCTGGCGATATTACAGAAACTTACTTAGCTGTACGTGAGTGCATGGAAAAACACTTTGGTCCTATTCCATATGAAATCCCTGCTAATACATCAAAAAAAGCATACGGCAAAGTAAACTTTACCAAACAAGCACTTCTCTTCGACAATTTAAATAACCTTACTACTAAAAAAGAATCTGCTATGGCAGAAAACATGGAATACTATGACCAAGATTTTGGTTATATCCTTTACCGTACACATGTAGAAGGCCCTCGTGGTGATGTAGGTATTCACTTAACACAAATCCATGACCGTGCTCAAGTTTTCATTAATGATGAAGAAGTTGCTGTTTATAAACGTGGCGATAAACAAAGTTTATCTCGTAATATTTCTGAAGAAGGTATTAACTTAGATATTTTAGTTGAAAATATGGGACGTATTAACTACGGTCCACAACTTAAAGACTATAAAGGTCTTGTAGGTGGTTTAACGATTGCAGGCTGCTACCACTTTGGCTATGATGTCTACAATTTAGATATGAAAGATCTTTCAAAACTTGAGTTTAAAGATACTGTAGAAAAAACTAATAAACCTTGCTTCTACCAAGCTACTTTTACAGTAGATAAAGCACATGATACATTCCTTAAATTTGAAAACCTTACAAAAGGCTTTGTTCTCATTAATGGCTTCAATATTGGTCGCTACTGGAATGTAGGACCACAAGAAACACTCTTTGTACCAAGTGGATTACTTAAAAAAGGTGAAAATGAAATCATCATCTTTGAACAACATGAAGTAAAAGAGCCAGCTATTGAATTTATTGATTATGCGATTTTAGGGTAAAATAAATTATACATATAAACTTATAAGGAGTACCTCATAAAAGAGGTACTCCTTATCCTTTTAAAATAACAAACTAACACTTTTATCTTAACCTTTAATAGACCCTATATAAACACCTTTTACGCTATTAATAGAAACTCCTCCTGCACTTCCTACAGAAAACATAGTAGAGTGATTTATTGCTAGCACCTCTTTTAATAAGGCCATAGCATTAAACCAAGAATTCCAATTTCCAACCATATAATATAAAAAAGCAACTGCTTCCTCTACTCTATTCATAGGTTTTTAATCTTCTATTCATCTTTTTTCAACCAGTACTAGCCTTTTTAATCCCTGCAGATCTATCGCTAACCTTAATTTACTTGATAAATAGACCTCTAAATTTTTAAAGATTACTTGATATGCATCAGCGTACATATGTATGCCATCTATAGTAAATTCTGCCTTTAATTTCCCCTGCTCATTAAATAGGCCTTGATTAACATTAATATACTCATAATCTAATTGTAGTGCTAGTTTTTCAATAGCTTCATTTGCTACTGTAATATTCTCATTGGTCCGTGTTGCAAACATAACTTGTGCCTGTTCTTTATTTTGTATAATGTCTACATCATTAACTGGATAATAGGCCATTATATAAACCTTTGTGTTAGGAAGTCTATCCTTTATTCTCTTAAGTATCTCTCTATACTGGTCAATTAATCTTTCTAGGCGATACTGCGGTGAACCAATATCATTTGTCCCTATATTGATAAATATTTTTGATGGCTCTACGCCAAATACCATCTCTTCCATATTCTCTAAAAAATCATCTGTAGTAAATCCACCTATCCCCCTATTGTATATGATTTTATGGACATCATTTGCCATAAGTATTTCATGAATTGGAAATTGCTCCATCAGTGATGAGCCTGTAAATAAAATTTTTCCTTTTAAGGCCATAGTATTTAAGTGGCGGTATTTATCTAATTTTTCCTTCTGTTCAGGATGCATGTATTTTCTTCCTCCTACCTTAATGATATAGAAAACCTATTTATAAATCCTATTGCTTTTTTGGTCATACTCCTTCATAAAATCTCCCTAATCAACTGGTAAATACAACTTTAAAATCCTCAAAAAGTACTCATCTCCCTCTATTTAAACTTATTAATACTTATTAAATCGTAAATAAATTGGTTTTTCTATCACTTTTAGAAAAAAATTTATTTCTCCAATTATAAAAACCTAGAACATATTGATTTACTATGTCCTAGGTCGTACCCTTACAGCTCTTCTCTTAATCGTTTTACTTCATCAATTTATAAGTCTGCTTTTAAATAATAGAGTAAACCATGCCCTACTCACTGATGAAGCCATGTGCTCCCCCCCTTTCCTTCATCCAGTTTAAGGAGCCTATAAGCTGATTTTTATCTGCTATCTCTAATGTTCCTGTAGCCTCTGGTGCTACCTTCCTAATGTGCTCTAAGGCATTTTGCATATTAAGGGTTCCTTCATTCACTGCATGATGCAAATCTGTATTCCCATCATTATTATGAATATGGACATGTCCTATGCGGCTACCTAAGCCATTTATCCATTCGTCTACAGACTTAGAAGAGTAAGCATTCACATGGCCTACGTCTAAACATGCCGTAAAGGCCTTATGCCCTACTTCATCAATGACTTTTGCCATAGGCCAATACTCTTCTTCATAAACATTTTCAAGATGAACCTTAATGCTTTCATCTTTGTCACTCATAAATGCTTTCCAAAATGCAATAGAGTTTCCTATCCAGCCCTCTATATAATAAGTAATAGGAATAAATCCTGTATGGTAAATAATACGTTTTGCTCCTAACTGCTTGGCTATTTCATAAGCCGCTTCAAAACGCTCCATGGTTACCCTTCTAATTTGTGAGTCAAAACTTGCTGGAGATAAATCAAAGAAAGGGCCATGTACAGATAGCTCTCTTTCTTTTAGAAATCTTCCCATACGCTTTTCATACTTTTTAAGTTCTGCCTGCCCATCATCTAGTACATCTGAAATACTAAAATGTATAATTTCTATTCCCACATCATATTGCTCTAGTACTTCTATCATTTGACTTTCTTCTAATAAATCTGATATATAGATCATTTTTCTCCTCCAATGTGCACTCATATCTCTCTTTAATAGAGTATAGAACGCTTAACCACTTTATGCAAAAGGCACTTGATAGATGTATAACTTTTCCATCTATCAAGCGCCTCTTAAATACAATCTATCTTCTTCTGCAATCTATCTCTATACTCACCTTATAGCTGCACAACAAGCTTTTCAATAGCACGACCTTCTTTTAATTTTTTACGATATATCGTTGTACATTTCTTGTATTTTTGAAAAGTCTTTTCAGCTTCTTTCTCATTATTATAAACTTTCCAATAGCCTATACATTTACAATTCTGTCCTTTATTTTCAATGAAACCTTTTACATCTTTAATAGGATAACCTAAAAAAATACCAATCTCATGTGGAAAGGTTTCATATCTTCGCAATCTCTCACTAAGTCTCTTAATACAAGCATCAGGGTAACAATTTACATAGCCTTGGTCTTTTAAAAAGCTTTGAACTTCTTCTACGCCTATGTCTTTTGCTAATTTTTCAGGCCTAAAAACATAAATTAAAGCGCGCCCTTTCATAACTGTCAAAAGCGTCATATGAACCCCTTTACGATTCAAAATACTATTCCACTCCTCAATAGCTGCTTTAATACAACAAAGAGATTCACACTTGCAATTAAAAAGGCTTCCTGTTTTCATCCCCGCTAGCGTCGGCGCACAATGCGTTACAAGTAATTCCTCAGACATATTTCCACCTCTATTTTTGATAATCTTTATCATTTAAAGATATAATATCCCATCCACGGTCATCTGTCAATAATTTTGATAATATCTCTCATTTATCAAAGAGGTATCTATTATATCAAAAGAAATTTCTTGAAATACTAATAGACAATAAGGACTACGTTTCTAACAACCTATTTACAATACACTCAGCTTCTTCCATAGAGATATTCTTGATAATAGAAAACTCATCTAGTAGAAGTCTTTTTGCCTTCGTTAAAATAGTTCGTTCAATGCTACTAAGTGATTTCGTATGCTCCATACAAGTTAGATCTCTAACCACTTCACTGCAACTAATAAAAGAACCAGAAGAAAGCTTCTCTTGGTTCTGCTTAGTCCTTTGTCTAGCATCAACTGAATAATCAAGGTCTACTTCTTTCTTATATAAAATGGCCTGTACTTTATCGGCTTCTTCTTGATTATTTACTTTTCTAAAACCAGATTGATTAATTCTTTCTGTAGGAATCATCATGACAAGGCTAGGCTCTTTCATCTGGATAATAACATATTCCCTTGTTTCACCAAGCATCGTCCTCATTTCTATGGCTTCAATCATGCCACTTCCTCTTAAAGGACAAAAAACGATTTCACCAATTTTAAACATCCCTTCACCTCCAACAGTTTTGATTTGATTATAAAAAAACAGGCAGAACTACTGTCCTACCTGCTAGTCACTCAATTATGCTCTTGTAACGTTCTCTGCTTGTTCTCCACGAGCACCTTTTGTAATATCAAAGTTTACTTTTTGTCCTTCTTCAAGTGTTTTAAAACCATCACCTTGGATTGCTGAGAAGTGTACGAATACATCACTTCCATTATCTCTTTGGATAAAACCAAAACCTTTTTCTGCGTTAAACCATTTAACTGTACCTGTCATTTATGGTACCTCCTAATTATGAATTTTTTGCATATGCATTAAACAAAAAAATTCACACGTAATTACAAATCATATACGCATCGCTCTATATAATCTCTAATTACATGTGAAATCTATAAATGTTTATTGTATATACTTAAGATTATACGCTCTTTTTTAGTTTTAGTCAACCCTATCTTTTCTAGATCCAGATTTTAAGTTATTTACTTATGATAGAGATTTTCTATATCATAAATAAATAAAAAAGTATACTTCTATATCTTAGAAATATACTTTTTTTTATTTATTCATTTAACTCTATTTAACACAATCACGAAATGTCAAAAGGATTCTTGAATTTATTGTTTAAATCTAATATTTCTTGGACTAAATCTTCCTTTATTT
>JAHLFD010000044.1:0-3589 GCA_018883975.1 Candidatus Niameybacter stercoravium | reverse complement strand
GGTTCCTACACTACTTGTTACCCTATCGCTAAAACGCGCACCTACTGCTATAAGAAGATCACATTCTGTAGCTGCCATATTAGATGCCTTGCTTCCATGCATTCCAATAAGTCCTGTAGATAATCTATGCGTTTCTGGAAAACCACCTATCCCCATAAGTGAAGTAGCAACAGGTACTTGGAATTTTTCTGCAAACTCTATAAGCTCTTTGTGAGCGCCACTACTAATAATGCCACCTCCACTATAAATAAGTGGTTTCTTACTTTCTTTCATAAGTTTTACAGCTTCATCGATATCCTTCTGCTTAATTGTACATACCTTTCTATGTACCTTTTTAGGCTCTTCATAAGTATATTCACATTCAGCAGCTGTAACATCTTTAGGAATATCTATAAGTACTGGCCCCGGTCTTCCAGAACTAGCAATATAAAAGGCTTCTCTAATAGTATCTGCTAGCTTCCTTACATCCTTAACAATATAGTTATGTTTAGTAATAGGCATCGTTACACCTGTAATATCTACTTCTTGAAAACTATCTTTTCCTAAAAGTGGTTTCCCTACATTTCCTGTAATCGCTACAAGAGGTACAGAATCCATATAAGCTGTAGCAATTCCTGTTACTAAGTTTGTTGCTCCTGGCCCTGATGTGGCAATACAAACACCTACTTTTCCGGTAGCTCTTGCATATCCATCCGCTGCATGTGCCGCACCTTGCTCATGGGCAGTCAATATATGATGAATACGCTCACTGTACTTATATAAAGCGTCATATATATTAAGAACGGAGCCTCCTGGGTAGCCAAATACTGTGTCAACGCTTTGTTCTAATAAACATTCCATTAATATTTGTGAACCATTAAGCTTCATGTTTCCCCTCCCTTACGCTTTAAAAATCGCTCCTGTATTTGCAGATGTAACCAATTTAGCATAGCGTGCTAAATATCCATGATTTACTTTTGGTTCTGGTTTCACCCATGACTTACGTCTTTGCTCAATAGTTTCTTCATCTACTAGAAGTTCAATGCTACATGCTTCCATATCAATTTGAATAAGATCTCCATTTTCTACAAGTGCAATTAATCCGCCTTCTGCAGCCTCTGGTGATACGTGTCCAATACATGCACCTCTTGTAGCCCCTGAAAAACGTCCATCTGTAATAAGTGCTACATCTTTATCTAGCCCCATGCCTGCAAGCACTGCTGTAGGTGAAAGCATTTCTCGCATACCTGGCCCTCCCTTTGGCCCTTCATATCTAATAACGACAACATCACCTTTTTCTATCATACCACTTGTAATGCCCACTTTAGCTTCTTCTTCACTATTAAATACTTTAGCAGGACCTGTGTGCTGCATCATTTCTTTTGCTACAGCTGAACGTTTTACAACACATGTATCCGTAGCTAAATTGCCTCTAAGTACAGCAATCCCTCCTGTAGCGCTGTATGGATTCTGGATAGGTCTTATAACCTGTTCATTTTTATTAACTACAGATTTAAGGTTTTCTCCCACACTTTCACCTGTTACAGTTATAAGTTCTTCATTAAGAAGCTCTTTTTTAGTAAGTTCTTTCATAACAGCAGCAACACCACCTGCTTGATAAAGATCTTCCATATGATGTGGTCCTGCTGGTGCAAGCTTACAAAGGTTTGGCGTACGGCTACTAATTTCATTAGCCATGTCTAAATTAATTTTCACGCCTGCTTCATGTGCAATAGCAGGTAAATGAAGCATAGTATTCGTACTACATCCCAATGCCATATCTACAGTTAAAGCATTTTCAAAAGCTTTTTCTGTTAAGATATCGCAAATTTTAATATCTTTTTCTATCATTTTCATAATAGCGATACCAGTTTTCTTAGCAAGTCTAATACGTTCTGCATAAACAGCTGGTATACTTCCATTTCCGGGTAAAGCGATCCCTAATACTTCACTCATACAGTTCATACTATTAGCTGTAAACATTCCTGAACAAGATCCACATCCCGGGCAGGTATGTTCTTCATATTCATAAAGCTCTTCTTCAGAAATTTTACCTGTGTTATAAGCACCTACTGCTTCAAAAATTAGAGATAAGCTTACTTTTTTTCCACCTACTGTCCCTGCAAGCATAGGTCCACCACTTACTACTGCTGTTGGCAAGTTCATCCTAGCCGCTCCCATAAGCATACCTGGAACAATTTTATCACAGTTCGGTACAAGCACTAATCCATCAAATCCATGTGCCATTGTCATACATTCAATAGAATCTGCTATAAGCTCACGTGTTACAAGAGAATACTTCATTCCTTCATGCCCCATAGCAATCCCATCACATACCCCAATAGCAGGTATTTCAATTGGTGTGCCACCTGCCATGCGGATACCAGCTTTTACGGCTTCTGTGATACGATCAAGATGCATATGTCCTGGAACAATTTCACTTTTAGCGGTTACAATCCCAATTAGAGGTTGATTAATTTCTTCTTCAATATATCCCATTCCTTTAAATAATGAACGATGAGGTACCTTATCTGCACCCTTTTTTACAACATCACTTCTCATATTTTCCACTCCCTCTATTTCCTTATGCTGTACTATTTATAAAATAAATTATATAATATTATAACAAAACTACTTATTTTTGCAATTTTATTTTGATCTAAATTCATTTTTTTCATTTTTACATAACTTATTCTATTCTTATGCTATACTTACTTTAAAAATATTTATTACTTAGGAGGACTCCACTATGTATTCACTACTTATGACTGGTTATAACCTAGAAGATTATCCTTCCCTTAAAATCTTCTCTCTTTCCAATCATTCTCTTACTCAAATCACAGAACTTAACCCTATAAATCCATCATTCGCTTGTCATTTACACAACTTATTATTTACGCTTAGTGAAGTCGATAATAAAGCCCAAATTCAAATGTATTCATTTGAAGACAACCGACTTCGCCTCCTCGATCAATTAACATTTGAAGGCGGTGGATTATGCCACATCACTTATTCACCTAAGCATCGTACTTTATTCGGTGCTTGTTACCAAACAGGGCACATTTTTAGTGTAGGTATCTTAGACCATAAATTCACCGCTCTCAAAAGTTTAATTCATTTGCCTGCTCTTCCTAAAGATGGTCTTTCCAGAGCCCACTGTACTCAAATGGATTCTAATGAAAATTTTCTATATGCTATTAATATCCATACTGACCAAATTTATTGTTATAAAGTAGAGAATGGTGCTCTTATATCAAATACAAAC
This sequence comes from Candidatus Niameybacter stercoravium, assembly GCA_018883975.1. GTDB lineage: Bacteria > Bacillota > Clostridia > Lachnospirales > Cellulosilyticaceae > Zhenhengia > Zhenhengia stercoravium. The sequence goes on along the minus strand of JAHLFD010000044.1, from coordinate 345 downwards.
TTTTCTTCTCTATACCTTCCTAGCGGAAATGGTCCAAGGCATATCATCTTCCATCCTACATTATCTATAGGCTATATTATTACAGAATACTCTAATAAAATTTTTGTTACTCAGCAGGACCCATCTACAGGTACACTTCAGATTCTGCAAGAAATAACCACACTTCCTATAGATTATGAAGGTACGAGCTACTGCTCTAATTGCATCATTACGCCTAACCAAAAATATCTATTAGCTGCCAATAGAGGGCACAATAGTATTACACGTTTTGAAATTCAAGCTGACGGCTCTCTAAAAAAACTTAATATATATCCTTGTGGAGGCGTATGGCCTAGACATATAACT
>JAHLFD010000043.1:0-24791 GCA_018883975.1 Candidatus Niameybacter stercoravium | reverse complement strand
ATTAAACATGGTCATTTTATTTATTTTTGTACATTTTATATATAATGTTTTTTCAACACAAAAGGCAGTGCTTATATACACATGCACTGCCTTTTATTTAATGTGTTTCTTTTAATGTAATCTCTACAACTGTATCACGTTCATCTGGCAATGGATAACAATCACTTGCATGATTATCAAAGAAGAAGAATGCATTTTCTGTATACTCTTTTAAGTTCCAGAAAAATGTCTCTATAACTTCTGTTTTATCTTTTAATAAGCGCATCTTCTCTACTTTTCCTGCCATATCTGGAAGGCATATAGCACCTACTTGTTCCTCCATAACGTGTGCATAGAGTTTGTTACCCTTTTGTGTAAATCTTCCCCATTCTGGTTTGTCAAAATCAGAAAGTCCACAGCCATAGATACTGTCTCCATTTTCATGCATCCATTCGCCTACTTCCTCTAGAATCTGCACAGATTCTAGAGGAAGTCTACCTGTTGCATCTGGACCTACATTTAGAATAAGGTTACCATTTTTACTTACACATTCTACAAGTGTACGAATAACCATTTTAGCTGATTTATAATGTTTATCGTGTGCATGATATCCCCAGTGATTATTGAGCGTAATACATGCTTCCCAAGGAATTGGATTCCCCCCCTCATCACAGATACCTTTAGGTGGTATCATCTGCTCTGGTGAAGCAAAATCTCCTGAATATGGTGTTGGATTCAATGTACGAATAGAACCTGCATTTTCTGCACTGCCCTCTAATCTATTATCGATAATAATGTGAGGCTGAATGCTTCTTACCATTTCAATAAGTTTAGATGCTTTCCACTTCTCACAGTTCATTGGTCCATATGAGAAATCAAACCACATTAAATCTAAATGTCCATAATTCGTAAGAAGTTCATGTACTTGGTTATGCATATATTCAAGATAGTTATCAAAATCGTGTTTCATATCCTTGAAGGCTTCATTGTCTCTCATTGGATGGAACTGATCATTATAGTGTGGGAAATCTGGATGACGCCAATCAATAATTGAAAAATAAAGTCCTACTTTAATATCTTCTGCACGAAAGGCTTCTAAAAACTCAGCTACTAAGTCACGTTTACAAGCTGTATTGGTAGATTTAAAATCTGTGTATTTTGAATCATATAGACAGAATCCATCATGATGCTTTGCTGTTAAAACGGCATATTTCATCCCTGCCTTTTTAGCTAACCTTGCCCATTCTCTTGGATTATAATCTTGTGGATCAAACTCATCAAAAAACTTATCATACTCTTCCTTAGGCATACGTTCATTACTTCTTACCCATTCACCCCGAGCTGGGATAGCATAAAGCCCCCAGTGAATAAACATACCAAATCTAGCCTCTTGATACCATTTAGTACGCTTAGTTCTTGCTTGTACAATTTTATTTTCCATCGTATATCCCCCTTATGTCTTTATTGTCACCCATTATAGCATATAGATTTTTTTTTTCTACAGATTTACCTAAACCTGTCTGCATTTATGACATTTATCTAGATTTTTTACAAATAACAATATATTTCTAAAAATTTATTTTTGTAGTATAATACTTTTACACAAAATTATTAATTCATCCTAAGAGGTAATTACGCAAAATTTTAAATTCCTTTCTATCCGTAATAAATTTTTCTATGCCATGTTCTTAAGCTCTGGTTTAATTATTACCATTGTCTGCATTGTAACTAATATTGTATTTGTTAATTCTTTTATAGACGAACAAAAATCTTCCTCTTGCAAAGAACTGGAATATATCTCTAAGCAGCTGGAGTTTTTCATTACATCTACAGAGAATTATTCTAGGACTATTATTACAGCACCTGTTGTTCAGGAAACAGCACATAAATATAAACAAAATCAAAATATTTATACCGATACTTCCTTTATTCAAGTAAAGGATGAACTCAATCATATTATTCAGTCTACCCCCTATATCCATTCCGTTTCACTTTATGGATTTAATGGTGATTTTCTCACTTCTACCTTCTATGGTAATTCAGCTGATAATATCCCTACACGGGGTACTTTTCCTGAAAAAAAGTGGTTCTCAACACTAAAGCCTTTAAAAACAGATGCTCATACATTTGTAAATACCTTTTCCTGTATCCGTCCTTTTTATAGTTATTCAACAGGTGAGCATTTAGGGTATTTAGAAATCGCCATACTAGAGTCCTCTATTGCTCAAGTATATGCCAACTCTATTTCAGAGCATGATCAGATTTTTATTACGGATACCCAGGGGTATATTAGAAGTACTACAAGTCCTCTAACTATTGGTGAGCCTTATCCTTTATTTGAATCTATCTCTAACCTAGATGTCCCCTTCTCCTATACTCATCATGGAGATACTATTTTGTTTACTAAGTACTTTCCTATGTTAGATTGGTATATTATCAATGAAGTGTCTACTGAATCGTTCTTTAACCCTATTTATAGTATTTTATGGATTTGTATTAGCATTGGACTTCTATGCATCATGCTCTATGTACCATTAGCTAGGCTACTTTCACGTACCATTACCTCACCCCTTCAAAAACTTATTGCCCATACTCAAAAAATTAAAGAGGGTAGATGGATACCACTTCAAGATGTGGAGGGAGATGAAGATGTTACCTCTCTTCTAAAGGCATTTAACAGCATGGTAGAGAGCCAAGAAAAAATGAAAAATAAGTTACTTTATACCCAGCGCGCTAAAGATAAACTTGCACTTGATTTACTTCAAGAGCAAATTAACCCACACTTTTTATATAACACTCTTGATAATATTTGTTCGCTTGCAGAGATAGGCGAATCCGATACACTCATTCATGTTGTTATGAATCTTTCTAAATTTTATAGACGTGCTTTAAGCAATGGTAAGGTTTTTATTACTATTAAAGAAGAATTAGAACTCACAGAAGCTTACTTACACATTTTACAAATACGTTATTTTAATAAATTTGATTTTAATATAACTTGTAAGTCTGAGCTATTAGGTTATAACTGTCTTAAACTTCTTCTACAGCCTATTGTAGAAAATAGTATTTATCATGGTGTTAAGGAACTAAGTTATAAAGGTTTATTAAAAATCCATGTTTTCGAAGAAAATGGCGCTATTCTTTTAACAGTAAGAGATAATGGTATAGGTATAGATGAAGTCAAAATCCATGAGCTCTTTTGTAATCAAGCCAATCACTTTGGCATTAAGAACATCCACCAAAGAATACAGCTTCACTACGGACAAGACTATGGCCTAACTATTGCCAATCACCCTGATGGTGGGTGTATCACAACTATTAGAATCGCCAAAAAGGGAGGTACTATCCATGAAACTAAATGTAGTAATAGCAGATGATGAGTATTTTATTAGACAGCGTCTTATTAAAATCATCGACTGGAAAGGATTAAACTTTAACTTTATAGGAGAGGCCCAAGACGGTCTAGAAGTCTTAAGTCTTATTGCTGAGCACAAAGTAGACCTTATACTTTTAGACATTAAAATGCCTTATATGACCGGTATAGAGGTTGCCAAATACATCTATGACCATTTCCCTATGACTAAAATTATTATCTTATCTGGCTACAATGATTTTGAGTATGCCCGGTCTACTATTAAATATGGTGTACTAGAGTATCTTCTAAAACCTGTATCTTCTGAGCTGCTTCAGCAAACTTTACAGGAATGCCGCCTTAAAATAGAAAAAGAGCAAAAAGCCCATCAGCAAATACAACGTTACTATCATTATGAGAAATGTAGTGCTCTTTATGATACGCGAACAGATAGGCTACCTCTTAAGCTTCTCTATGACAAATATCCTGAACTATATGAAGCTAAATATGGACTTTTTATAGGTGTATTTATTCATGAAAACATGGAGCATTATATGAATAGACTTATGGAGATTTTACGTCATATTCCTATTGATTGTGAGTACTTTAAGGAAACAGACTATATTTATACCATCCAGCTCTTTCTCCCATCTGAAGGTGCCTTGCATGAGGTCAGAAATCTACTAGGAGATTTTTTATATACTACCTCTGCTGTGCTCTTCTTAACCTTTAGCAATCTCTTCTCTCTAGAAGAGCAATGGAAAAAGCCTTACAAACTTGCTTTAAAAATGTTAAAACAACGTTATTTTGGACATCATACAAGAGGTATTATAGATTCTCTTATGAATACCCAAGCTGTACTTCTTCCTGATGCCTCTAAAATACGCCAAAGCCTTATTACTTATATTAATACCAAAGATCAAGAAGGCTTTAAAACATACCTCCATACCCTTTTAGATGATGTTATGAATCAGAAAAGTATTTCCTATATGCATACTGTCATTACAGAGATTCTTCTTACTTATAAAATTTATTATCAGGATCTAATCCAATTAGATCATTCTCTTTCAGATTTTGTAAATGCTATGTTAGATGAAGACTATAAGATAAGCGGTATTGAACAAACTATTCTATCTTATGGACTTAAGTGTATGAAGAAAGAAACACCTCCTTCAGATATTGTCTTTAGTAAGCGAATCATCACCTACATTGAAGAAAACTATGCTAATCCCGATTTATCTGTAGCAAAGCTAGCTGAAATTTTTAATCTTAACACCTCCTACATAGGCACTCTCTTTAAAAAGGTTAATAATCAGTCCCTACTTCACTACATTACCACCGTCCGTATGGAGGCTTCTAAGACTCTTTTAAAACAAAATAAATACAAAATAGGGGAGATTTCCGAAATGGTAGGCTATTCAGATGTATTCTACTACAGCAAACGCTTTAAAAAAATGTATGGCTATTCTCCTAAGGACTATCTACAACATGCCCATTTAGAAGAACAAAAATAAGAAAATAAGCAATTAAGATATCTTAATTGCTTATTTGAGCCTCCCTTCCTCTAGGGAAAATATTCTTTTAAATAAACAAGTTTAATTCTGAATTGTCCGCAGCGCCTAAATAAGTGGCTACCCCTCCTATTTCTACACCATCGATGAACTCTTCTTTTTTAATTCCCATAAGCTCCATGCTCATGGCACATGCTACCAATTTGACACCCATACGGCATGCATTTTCAATCATTGTATCTAGGTCATCTACACCATGTTTTTGCATAATTTGTTTAATCATCTTAGGGCCCATCCCTCCCATATTCATATGGGATAATCCTAACTGCCCTGTATGAGATGGAAGCATTTTATCAAACATAGTCTCCATAAAATCTTTTTCTACCTTAGGTTTATCTTTTTTCTTTAAGATATTAAGCCCCCAGAAAGTAAAGAATAAGGTGACTTCTTTCCCTGTTGCAGCTGCGCCTGTTGCAATGATAAAAGCTGCAATAGCCTTATCTAAATCTCCACTAAACACCACTAAAGTTGCTCCATTTTTTTGAACTGCCATAGATGCTTTTTGTTTCTCTTCACCTTGCTCTGCACCCTTTTTAATAGTAGCTGTAAATGCTTTACGCTTTTTATCAAAATTCACCCCTAATAGGGCATTATGTGTCGTTTCACACCATGCCTCAATGTCTTTTGCAAAACCTGGATCACTGGCATTTACTTTTAAAACTTCTCCTACTTTCATTTTCTCTAACTGCTCATAAACCTTACTAATTGGTCCTGGGCACTGCAAACCACATGTATCTAATTCGTACTCACTCCTATTTTCTCCTCTTTCTACCTGCTCCATATTCTGTTGCATACGCAGCTTGGCTTCTTGTTGCGCTATATCTGACTTGGCACGTTTTACATAGCTATAAGTCTTAAGACCTCCATCAATATTCTTACATTTATAACCCTTCTCTTTTAGTAATCGACTGGCTACATATCCCCTTTGTCCCACCTGACACATCACATAATAAGTTTTATCTTTAGATAAAGCACCTAGCCTATCTCTAAGTTGACCTAGAGGAATATTTAGTGCACCATCTATTTTCCCAGTAGCAAGCTCAAATTCTTCTCTTACATCGAGTATTACATTTTCTTCACCTACTACCCCATCTACTTCATACCACTGAGCCACTTCTACTAAGCCATCTATAATATTTGCTGCGTAATATCCAAGCATGTTAACTGGATCTTTAGCTGAATTATACGGCGGCGCATAACATACCTCAACATCTTGAAGGTCATAGATGGTTAACTCACCTTTTAGAGCTGTTGCTAAAATATCAATACGTTTTTCTACGCCTTCTATCCCTACACCTTGTGCCCCTAATATCTTACCTGTTTGTGGATCAAATAATAATTTGTAAGCAATAGGGAATGCTCCTGGGTAATACCCAGCATGTGCACTTGGATGAATATGAATAGTCTTATAGCTTCTACCTAGCCTTTTTAATGTTTTTTCGTTATTTCCTGTTGTTGCTACTGTATAGTCAAAAACTTTAGCGACACTAGAACCTAGGGTTCCTTTATATTTTTCTTTACGTCCACAAATGTTATTAGCTACAAGACGGCCTTGTCTATTCGCCGGCCAAGCAAGAGGAATCATAGTCTTTTCTTCACTTACAAAATCTTTTACAGCTATAGCATCTCCTAAAGCATAAATATACTCATCAGAGGTTTGTAAGTAATCATTTACTAGGATAGAACCTCTTTCACTTACTTCAAGTCCTGCCTCTTTAGCTAAACGTGACTCGGGTTTTACCCCTATAGAAAGTAAGATAAAATCTGTTTCTATACGTTTTCCACTTTGCAGAACAACCTTTTTGCCTTTATTCTCAAAAGCTTTAACACCGTCTTCTAGAATTAATCTTATGCCTTTTTCAATAAGATGTGAGTGCACTATGCTTGCCATTTCTATGTCAAGTGGTGCCATAACTTGATTCCCTGCTTCTATTAAGGTAACCTCTATACCTAATGCATGTAGATTTTCTGCCATCTCAAGTCCAATAAATCCGCCGCCTATTACAACAGCAGTTTGAGGCTTCATTTCATCAATATAATGTTTAATGTTATCTGTATCTGGTATATTCCTTAACGTAAAGATATTACTACACTCATCTATTCCTTCTATTCCAGGCTTAATAGGCGTTGCCCCCGGAGATAAAACTAATTCGTCATAACTTTCCTTATATACTTTCCCTGTACGTAAATCTGTCGCTGTAACAGTCTTTTCTTCTCTGTTAATAGCTATCACTTCTGTAAGATTTCTAATATCAAGATTAAACTTCCTACTCATTCCCTCTACACTTTGAAGGATAAGCTGGCTACGTTCTTTGATCGTCTCACCTATATAATAAGGAAGACCACAGTTAGCAAAAGATATATATTCTCCTTTTTCAAACATGATAATTTCTAATGACTCATCCATACGTCTTAGCCTAGCTGCTGTACTTGCTCCACCTGCTACACCACCAATAATGACTATCTTCTTAGACATAATTTCACTCCTCTATCTCTTATTCCTATTTAAAATACATGGTTATTCATTGTTAGATATCTTTATAAATAAGTATAAAAGTTTCTAATGTAATTTTCTGTGATTAGGTCACAAAAGTATAATTTTGTCACCTCTTCCTCATACTAATCCTGTTAACTTAAAGGAAAGGTAGGAAATAACAATGAAAAGTGGTTTTATAAGTGTACATCCGCTTCTTGCTTTTAGCTATTTTCTCATCATGATTATTTTAGTTATGCTTATTAAAAATCCTATCTATTTATTGACGATCCTTCTTATTACCACTGGGCTTCTTTATTTTCTAGACCACTTAAGAAGCCTTCGTAAACAGCTTAAATTTTATCTCCTTATGGCTCTTTTTATCCTTATTCTAAATCCTATTTTCTCAACACATGGCACTACAGTTTTGTTCTACCTTAAAAATCGTAGCGTAACCTTAGAAGGAGTCATGTACGGAGTAACTTTCGCACTTTCCTTACTCAATATCCTCTTTTTATTTTTAGGTTATAACCTGATTCTATCGCCTCAGAGATTTCTTTATTTATTTGGCAATATAATCCCCAAAATATCTTTTATCCTAACGATTATTATGGGATTTATCCCCCTCTTTACCCGAAGAATGCACGAAATCATAGATGTACGCAAAACTTTCGTTAAAGATATGTCTAAACATTCCTACAAGCAGCATATAACAGAATCTATGACTTCTCTTAATACACTTGTAAGCTGGACACTTGAAGAATCCCTAGAAAATGCCTCGTCTATGCGTGCAAGAGGTTATGGCACACATAAGAGGACCTCTGCTACTCTCTATAACTTCGACCATAGAGACTATGTACTTATAGGCATTGGTGTTGTTCTACTTATTATCATAAGCATAGGCCTGTTTCTAGAACACATGAATACTTTTCCTAACTCTTTAATGCAGTGGGGTTACTTTCTATGTATCCTGCTTTTTACAGCCTTACCATTACTGATAGAAATGAGGGAATACTTAAGATGGCACTTTATGAAATCAATCACTTAACCTTTACCTACCCCCTTCATCCTATACCTACCTTACAAGATATCAATCTTTCTATTCATAAAGGGGACTTCGTTCTACTCTTTGGTCCCTCTGGCTCTGGCAAAAGCACACTGCTTCGTCAACTGAAGAAAGAAGTATGGCCTGTAGGAGAGCGTACAGGTAGATTAGTTTTTGAAGGTCAGCTTCTTGAGCATATTCCTGATGACCAGTCCGCTAGCCGTATTGGTATGGTGTTTCAAAATCCGGACCAACAAATTGTCATGTCTACTGTATATGAAGAACTGGCTTTTGGGATGGAAAATCTAGGTTTTGATCCTAAAGAAATGCAAAGACGCATTGGTGAAATTAGTACTTTTCTTGGCATTAATCATTGGCTTTACAAAGCTACTTCTGAATTATCTGGCGGACAAAAGCAGCTTCTGAATCTAGCTAGTGTAATGACACTTTATCCAGATGTCCTCTTATTAGACGAACCTACCTCACAGCTTGACCCTATAGCCACCCAGAACTTTCTCAATATACTAGGTCGCTTAAATGAAGAATTCTCCATTACTATTATTATGACTGAGCATCATCTAGAAGAAGTATTTCCTCTTGTAGATATGGTCTATGTCCTAGAAAAAGGTATGCTTACTTATACAGGTAGAATACGTGAGGCTATCTATACACTTTATAAAAATGGCGTAGCCTCTCTTATGGGATATCTTCCTTCTGTAAGTAGGCTCTATATGCAAATTGAGCATGAAGCCTTAGCCTCCCAGCTTCCCCTTACACCTAAAGAAGCTAAAGTATGGTTTGATAAATTGCCCGAAGAATATTTCCATCCTTTACAGCTAGAATTAGCAAGCAGCTCACCTTCAGAAGTGCCAATACTTCTTAGCTGCCAGGATATTTATTTTCAATATACGAAAGATTCGCCTCTTGTTTTAGAACGTGTTAGTTTAGACGTACCTATGGGCGCTTTTCTTGCTATTTTAGGTGGCAATGGTTCTGGTAAATCTACTTTTTTGAAAGTGTTAGCCGGCATTTTACCTACCCTTAAAGGAAAGATTAAGACAAAAGCTTCCATAGGTTATCTTCCTCAAAATCCTATGGCACTTTTCCATGAACCTACTGTGCTCTCTCAACTTCAAAATGCTTTGCCTCAAAAACTTTCACAGAATGCAGAAAAAGAACTCAGTGAGCTTATCTCTTTCCTCTCCTTACAACCTTTATTAGATCACCACCCTTATGATTTAAGTGGTGGTGAAATGCAGAAAGTAGCCCTTGCTACTGTTCTTTTAACAAGCCCAGACCTTCTGCTTCTAGATGAACCAACTAAAGGACTTGATCCTTACTTTAAAAAGCAACTTGCTCAGTACTTAAATGCCTTATTGCAGCGAGGTAAAACTATTATTATGGTCAGTCATGATATGGAGTTTGTAGCACGTTATGCCACACTTACTACCCTCATGTTTAGTGGTAAGCTCCTATCCCTTCAGCCTACTACTGCATTTTTTAGCAATAATGTATTTTATACAACTTCTATTCATCGCACTGTAAAGGCTAGACTCCCCCATGCCATTACTTTAGAGGAGGTGAGCAATCTTGTCCGTACCTAAACCTCTTATCTTTATAGGAACTTTCTTTTTGGATGCCTTACTACTTCTATTATCCTTAAAATATAATCAATACTTTTTTATACTAAGTACCTTTATGATTATGGTGAGCATGCTCCCTATCATCTGGCATTTTGAAAGGCGAGCTCTAAGCGCTGAAGAAGTGATCCTTATTGCCGTTCTATCTGCTTTAGGTGCCATAGCACGTGTACCTTTTTCAGCGCTTCCTAGTGTACAACCCACTTCTTTTATTATTATTTTGACAGGTGTTATATTTGGTGGTGAAACAGGTTTTCTTGTTGGTGCACTAAGTGCCCTTGCCTCTAACCTTATTTTAGGTCAAGGCCCTTGGACTCTCTGGCAGATGTTTGCTTGGAGTATGATGGGCCTAAGTAGTGGACTTTTTAGCCATAAGCTTTATGAAAGAGCCTCTTTTACCTTATGCCTTTTTGGCTTTGTATGGGGTTTCTTATTTGGATGGATTATGAATATCTGGTCTGTTTTTGCCTTCTTTGACCGAATTACAATTTCTCTTTTCCTAACCTCTATGGCTACTTCTCTTTATTTTGATTTATCTCATGCCATTGGAAATGTCGTTTTCCTCGTACTCTTTTCTAAAAGTTGGTTTCAAATTTTAGGACGTGTACAAATCAAGTATGGCTTATTACACTCGTAACACTTTTACATTTTTTGCATAAAATGTAATATGACTCATATTACAGCAAAGGATGGATTTTATTATGGCAATTCCAGCATTAGCCGCTGCGGCTGCTGCAGCGTACTTATTTTTAAATAAAAATACTTCTTCAAATTTTAGAAATTCAGAAGCTAACACACGTATAGACCCTAGTACATCTGTTACCTTCGAAGTATTAGGTCCTGGTGGCACAACAGTTGTTGCCTCCCCTACAAATGTGCCTATTGGCGCCAACGAAACAGCTCTTTCTGCATCTGTAAAAGGGCTTCAAGCTAACCGTCTTGCTTATCAAACAAGTGGCTCTGGTGCAGGTACCTATGTAACTTCTATTAACAATCTTGCTCAATTAGATAATGGCCCTCTTAGTGGCTGGCTTTACAAAGTCAATAATACCTTCCCTAGTGAAGGTCCTGCTGTTTATAGAGTAAACCCTGGCGATACTATTACTTGGGTTTACACCAACGATCTTGGTAGAGATGTAGGTGCTCCTGCTGTTATTTTTGAAGGACGTGGGCGTAAAGTACCCGTTAATAACTATTTTGTAGAACCTAAATAATTATTTCCCCCTCTTATAAAAATGACCGCTGACAAAGTTATTGTCAGCGGCTATTTTTATGCTAAAAGCATGCGATCATTATCTAAAGCTTTATGACTAGCCTTTTTAAAGCATTCACGAAGCTTTTCTGTCGTCATACCTTCTCTTTCTTTACCTTTAATATCTAATATAATCTTGCCATCATCCATCATAATGGTACGATTGCCAAGTTCTAAAGCAGATTGTATATTATGCGTAATCATCATAGTTGTAATATGCTCAGCCTCTACAATCTCCTTTGTAATCTTAAGTACCTTATCTGCTGTAGCTGGATCAAGTGCTGCTGTATGTTCATCTAATAGTAGTAGTTTTGGTGTAACCAAAGTGCTCATCATAAGCGTTACAGCTTGCCTTTGCCCTCCTGAGAGTAATCCTACTTTGGTTTTCATACGATCTTCAAGTCCTAAATCTAACTGAGCTAGCTTCTCCCTAAAAAAGTTCTTCTCTTTTTTCTGCATACCAAAACCAATTTTAAATCCTGTTCCTCGCATATACGCAAGTGATAAATTTTCCTCTATGGTCATAGAAGGTGCGCTCCCCTTAAGTGGATCTTGAAAAAGTCTACCAATTACTTTAGCACGCTTATGCTCTCTCATAAAAGTAATATCCTGCCCATCTAAGATAATGCTACCGCTATCTGCCATAAAGTTTCCTGAAATCATATTGAACAAAGTAGATTTACCTGCGCCATTTGAACCAATAATGGTGACAAAATCACCTGGCTGCAAATGTAAAGATATATTTTTTAAAGCTTCTCTCTCATTCACTGTTCCTGGATGAAAGGTTTTGCTGATTCCATTTAAAGTGAGCATGTTTCATTCTCCTTTCCCACTTTGCCATGTAAGCGCTTCTTCCTGTTAAAAGCAAGTTGTTCTTTTAATACAGGATAAGAAATGGCCAGGGTAATAATAACTGCTGAAATAAGCTTCATACTAGAAGCAGATATATTGATTTCTAGTGCTGCTGCAATAATAACTCTATAGGTTACAGAGCCTAATAAAACTGAAACAACATGGATAAGAATGTTCTTTTTGTGAAAAATCAATTCTGCCAGTGTTCCAAATATAATTTCTCCTATAATTAAAGAAGCTAAGCCCGCTACAACCATACCAACGCCCATACTAGCATCTGCAAAACCTTGATTCTGACCAATCAGAGCTCCTGATAAACCTACTAAAGCATTCGCTAGCATAAGGCCTATGGTCTTAGTAAAATCTACGTTAATGGAAGAAGACTTTACCATATCCTCATTGTCCCCTGTTGCTCTTACAGAAAGTCCTACTTGTGTATGAAGGAAAAGTACCATATATATGATAACAAGGGTACATATAAGCAAGCCTACTAGACTTCCTCCAAAATTCTTACCAAATAGCTCTCCTGATTTTGTAAAGAGTGTTTCTACATTCAATAGCCCTACATTAGGTTTGCCACCCATCACACTAATATTAATACTCTGAAGTCCTGTCATAGTGAGTATCCCAGCTAAGATAGGCTGAATCTTAAGCTTTGTATGCCAGAAGGCTGTTACCATTCCTGCAAGGCTACCTGCTATCATACCTAAGAGAATCCCTAAGAAAGGATGCCCTATAGTAGTCATCATAACAGATACTGCAGCGCCTAAGGTAAAGCTTCCATCTACTGTAAGGTCAGCAATATTTAAAATACGGTAAGAAATATATATTCCTAAAGTAAGTAATCCATATAAAAGACCTAGTTCTATGCAAGATGTAAGTGTATATAAACTCATTGTACTTCTCCTTTCTTAAATCCTCTATTCTACTATTAAGGCACCTTCTGAAGTTTCTGGTGCTCCAATTGCCTTAGCTGTTGTTTTATTAATGACTTTTTGGAATTCACTAAGAGTAGCTACTGGTAAATCACTTATTGCCTTACCATTTAAAACCTCTGCGACCATATCTCCTGTCTGTCTACCTAAGTCTTCATAATTAATCCCCACTGTAGCATACGCCCCATCCATTACCATAGAGTCTGCCCCTACATATACAGGAACTTTCGTTTCTTTCCCAACCTCTGAAAGGACTGTCATAGCAGATGCAATACTGTTATCAATTGGTGTATAAATAGCATCTACTTTACCTGCTAAGCTATAAGCTGCCTGCTTAAGCTCTGAAGTATTAGTAATGGTCACTTCTTCGTAGTCATAACCATAGTCTGCAGCAAGAGTCTTTGCTTCTTCTACTACAGATTGTGAATTGACCTCACTAGCTGTATAAAGGAAGCCAAAACTCTTAACTTCTGGTGTAAGTTCCTTACAAAGCTTAAAAACTTCATCTACTGAAATAGCATCTGATGTACCTGTTACATTGCCTTCAGGCGTTTCTAAGTTGGTTACCAGCTTCGCTGCTACTGGGTCTGTCACAGCAGAAAAGATAATAGGAATCTCACTTGTAGCAGCTGCTGCCGCCTGCGCTGATGGTGTAGCAATGGCTACTATAACATCTACCCCATCTCCTACAAATTTTTTGCATATAGAGTTTAAGTTAGATTGGTCACCTTGTGCATTTTGATAATCTATTTTGACATTCTGTCCATCTACAATCCCATTAGCTTCTAATTCTTCTACTAAACTTTCACGAATCATATCTAGACTTGTATGTTCTACAATCTGGACAATTCCAATCGTTACCTGATCTTCCTTAGTGCTACATCCTACTAACATACTTAATCCCATCATCATTGTAAGTGTTAAAGTAACTAATTTTTTCATTTTTACTGCCTCCCAATTTTTATTATTTTTATTTGTTCTGCTCTTAGGGAGGCTAGCTTACTTTTTATATTAAAAGTGACCTAAATCTCCCTGTTTCCTATCTCCTCATTAATCAGTAAAGTTCATACCATATAACCATCCTCCTTTTTTGGCAAATAAAAAAACACCTATCCTTATTCAAGGACAGATGTTGTATCTGCGGTACCACCTTGTTTGATTTATCTCATAAAAAGATAAATCCACCTCACTAGAATGCCATCACATTCTTGACTTTGTAACGCTAGTCACAGCGTCGTATGCTACTAAGCCTAGGCTTTTCACTACGCCCTCAAAGGTCCATTTGTCCGATCCGCTTTCTGCTAGGCTCTCAGCTTTCCTAACTCTCTATAAGTGCGCTAAAGGTTTTATCTCCTTATCACAGGTTTCAATTCATATTTTTACCTAGTATAACTCATAAAATTTTAATTGTCAAAACATATTTTATTTTTATTACTTCTCTTCTGAAACTGTCATTTTACTAATATAGTTTATATAGAGTACATGTAAAAGGTTCATATTAATTTTTATAAGGTGGTGAAACTATGAAAGCACTTATCCTATCTTGCTCTACAGGCGGTGGGCATAATGCGGCTGCTCTGGCCCTTAAAGCCCACCTTGAATCCATACACGTTGATACCACACTCTTAGATATACTCAAATTTGCATCTGATGATACTTCCTCTACCATCTCAAAACTTTATAGCCATACAACAGTCAAGACACCAGCTTTATTTGGATTTCTGTATAAAGCTGGTGGCCTTATTAGTACACCTAAATTTAAATCCATTATTTATGGTGCTAACACACTTTATACTAAAAAACTTGCTACATACTTAGCGACGGAGAAAATTGATACCGTAATCTGTACCCACTTATTCTCTGCTCAAGCTATTACTTATATTACACGTCATACTAACTTACCGATTAAAACTTACGCTGTTGCTACAGATTATACCTGTATTCCTTTCTGGGAAGACTGTGAAATGGATGCTTTCTTTATCCCTCATCAAGAACTCCTTTCAGAATTTCAAGAACATGGCGTTAAAGCTTCTACCCTTGTCCCTATAGGTATACCTGTTCACTCTGATTTTCTAAAACCCCTTTCTAAGGAATTAGCTAAAGCTACTTTAGACCTTGACCCTCACAAACCACTTATTAGCATTATGTGTGGCTCTATGGGCTTTGGCCATATTAAACCACTTGTTAGGCATCTTACTAAGCAATTAAAAAATGTTAATTTCTTCATTGTATGTGGACATAATGACCAGCTTTATTATGAACTTATGAATTTAGGTGAAAATATTTATGTTCAAAAGTTTATAGATTATAGTCCTCTTCTTATGAAAGCATCTGATATACTCCTTACCAAGCCAGGTGGACTTACTTCTACTGAAGCTGTTATATCCCTTACCCCCCTTGTTCATCTTGCACCTATACCAGGTTGCGAAACTTGCAATAAGGCTTTTTTTACTAAGCACCATCTCTCCCTTGATGGAGATACCCCTAATAAAGCCCTTATAGCTTGTAAACGCTTACTAGAAGATTCTACTTTCCTAAACCAAATGCTTATAGCTCAAGCATGCACGCTTAACCATAAAGCAACTTCTGATATTTGTGACTATATTTTAATGCACTCTTAAGGGGGCGGCTTTCTATGTTTATAAGACTCATTGTTATTCTAATAGCCTTTTTATCAGGCTCTATTATGTATTCCTATTTATTGCCTATGCTTCTACTTAAGAAGGATATTAGAATGCTACATGCAGATGCCAATCCAGGTGGCGCTAACGCCTTTAGATTACAAAAGAGCCTTGGCATTCTATGTACAATCTTGGATATTTTAAAGGGGTTTTTCCCTGTTGTATTAGGTCTATCTCTTATAGGCTTAGATTCTATATGGACGCTCTTACTTATTTTAGCACCTATACTTGGGCACGCCTTCTCCCCTATGCTTGCTGGAAAAGGTGGCAAATGTATCGCGGTAACCTTTGGCTCTCTTATAGCACTTATTCCCAAAAATTATATTGTACTACTTCTTGCACTTATTTTTATCATTTTTTCATGTGTTATTATTATCAACCCTTGTTCCACTCGTGTCATTCTGACTATGATCACCTTCATCATTACCAGCTGGTTCTTTACACCTGATCTCTATGTGCAACTAAGTGCCCTACTTATAGGCACTCTTATTATTTACAAACACTTAAAAGCCCCTGACCCAGGACCTTTTCATATACAACTTTTACTACATCATGTTTCACCAGAAGAATCTACCTCCTCTCACCATGTAGAGGAATAAAAAGAAGCTCCTTTACATTAAAATCAGGAGTAGCCTTTGCTATGAAGTCTACTCCTGATTTTTTGTACAACTTTATAATTATACCTTTTAACTATTGTAGAACTTTTGTTAAAGTAATGCTTTCTTCTCCATCTAGAGTTGGGATATATAGTGTGAAACTATCCCCTAATTCATCTTCTAGTGCTTCAAAAGTTAAGACTACTCGCTCTCCCTTAGGTGTACCTTCTATCCATCCTACACGGCCTGTAGTGAAAACTGTTCCATCTTCCCCTACTATCTTCCCATTTATAACGCTTTCATCTACTGGAACTTTGATAATACAGTCAATTTTCATTCCTGTTCTCATGGCTATGGCACTTGTTAGCTCAATTTGGCTATTTGGTTTAGATACCTCATAGATGGTCTCTTGGGTTTCAGTCATACCCGAAGGAAATGTTACATCTAACACCCAACTTCCGCTAAAGTTATTGAGTTGATTACTTTGTAGTACTAGACCTTTTATATCTTTATAATTTCCTTCAGATGAGTTTAAAATCATATCAATCTGGATTTCTCCCTCACTCAATTTATTTGTACTAACCTTCTCCGTGGAAGAAGATAGTAAATGCACTTCTTTACCCTGTTCATTTATATAAGGAGGGGCATAGACACCTTCATCATGAATTTCTTGAATAACTCGTCCTTGGTCATCTGTAATATTGAACTGATCTACAAATTGTATTGTATGCTGATCATATTTAAATTTCTGTAGCAACTTTGGATCTTCAGCCCTTAAATTCAGTCTAAGGTAAATGATTGTTGGATCAATAAGCGCCTCAGTTACTTCTATAGTAATCCCATTACTTTCAGAAACAGCTCCTTCCACACTTTGAAGATGCCCTTTATCTATAGCAGATTCCACTCCTTTATAATTTCCTTCAAAGAATAATGCTTTAATATCTGCTAATAGTGGTGTTTGTAGGGTAATACCAGTTGCCACTAGTAGCCCTGCTGCTACAATCCATTTCTTTTTGCCTGCTTTTTTGTTATGTTTATGCATTGACCTAATCTCCTTATATGCTAGCCTAGTTTTTGTTTTAACTGACTCTGGTATTTCTTCATTTTTACTTACTATATTTTTTATTTCTTTATCTAAATCAAAATGATCGTTCACTCTAAAAACCTCCTTGTGTGCTTTTTAAAAAGATTTTTTTGAAATAGCTCTTAGCGCGCGTTAAACGAGATTTGACTGTATTTTCATTCTCTCCAAGTAGCTGGGCAATCTCTCTTGTATTAAAACCTTGATGATAATACAGATTTAGCACAGTCTGCTGGTCATTAGAGAGCATTTCAAGACAAGAATCTACTTCTAATTGAGCATTTATTGCTTCGTCACATCCTTCTTCTGTATAACTTTCAATCAATATTACCTTTTGATTATTTTTTATGATATCTTTACATTTGTTAATGAGTATTCTTATAAGCCAAGTTTTGAAGTACTGAGCCTTTTTTAAAGTATGGATATTTTTATATGCCGCTAAAATAGTCTCCTGAATGGCATCTCCAATATCTTCTTCATTAGCAAGAATAGCTTTTGCTGTCTTGTACATAGAGACTTCATTTAGCTGCATAAGCTGCACAAATGCTTCAGCATCACCCTTCATGGCTTTTTTTATAAGTAATTCCATAGTATATTTCCTTTCTTCCGTATAAGCCTTACATACATTAGACAGTCTAAAGGATGATTTGGGTGCATCACCTTGTAATTTTATACATTAAACCCTATTATACTCTACTACAATGCTTAAAATACAAAAAAGGAGCTGTTATGTAGCAGCTCCTTCTTCAAAGTAAATCCATTTATTTATAGCTATTTCCTTTTTACTTATACACGCATTACATCTTCATCTTTAATAAAAATCTTGGTAATAATAAAGCCTCCTACATAAGAGATTAAAATACCAATTACAAAGTTAAGCATACATTCTGGTTTCATAAGTGGTACAGCTACCAGTCCTGATGGCCCCCATGCTGTCGCCATAACTTTTGTTAGCATAACATAAGCTCCCCCAAAACCTGCACCCAGTCCTGCTGTAATAAATGGTTTACCCATTGGAAGAGTAACACCATAAATAAGTGGTTCACCAATACCTAAAATACCAGCTGGAATAGCACCTGCAATAACTTGCTTCATTCTTTCATTTTTTACCTTCTTAGCTTTAAGATAAATGGCAATAGCAGCTCCTACTTGACCCGCACCTGCCATAGCAAGTACTGGGAATAACGTAACGCCACCTAAGGCTTCAAGCTGAATTGCATAAATTGGGATAAGCCCATGATGAAGGCCTAGAAGCACCATTGGCAAGAAAAGTGCTGCTAGTACATAGCCTGAAATCAGGCTAACAATTGGATTACTTGAATTAATAAGCAGATTAAGCCCTGCAATGAGCCAATCTGATGCTACACCTGATACAGGCATAATCACAAAGACAAAAACAGCAGTTGTCAAAATTAATGTAATAACCGGTGTAAGAATCAAATCTAATACATCTGGTATATGTTTACGTACTGCCTTTTCAATCTTGGCCAAAATATAGACACCAATAATTACCCCAATCAAACCGCCTTTACCATTTCTAAGAATGGAATTTAGAGGGGATTCTTCATTAAACAGCCCAAAAATTTTAGCAATCTCATCTACTTGCGTCATAATAGACATAGCCCCAAGCATACCGCCTAGTGCAGGTGTTGCCCCAAATTTCTGAGCTGCATTGATACCTGTAAAAATTGTAAAATAACCTAAGAAGCCCCCACCCATTAAAGATAAGAAAGTGCCAATGGTATTCCAAACATCATTTGCAGGTAATGTCCCTCCACTTTGAAGGTTAGTAATAAGGCCAGCAAATCCATTGAAAAGTCCTGCTGCTATAATAGCTGGAATAAGAGGAATGAAAATTTCACCAATGACTTTTAGTGCATTTTTTAACTTATTATTTTTCTGTCCACCTTTAACAGCTGCTTTATTAGCTTCCCAGTCACCTATTTTTTGTATATTTGCCTCATTGCCTAAATACTCCGCTCTAAGTATTTCTTCACATTTTTTTGCTTTCCCCGGTCCTAGTACAACTTGAATATTAGCCTCTTGCATAACAAGTCCTAATACACCTGGTATTTTCTTAATCTCCTCACCGTTTACCTTTTTCATATCCTTTACATCAATACGAAGCCTTGTCATACAATGGGTTTCTGTAGCAATATTGGAAGCTCCCCCAATAAGCTCAACCAACTTACTTACTAATTCTTTATTTGACATAACAATCCCCCTAATCTTTATAACTTAATCGCTTCCCTAATATGTCCTTTTGCCTTCTCTAACTTTTCTAGTGCCTCTTCTTTTTTGCAGCCTACAAGATACATGATAATAGCCACTTTTACGCTACCTTCACTTTCTTTTAAGTAATTCCTCGCTTCTACTCTGTCACAGCTTGTAATTTCCATTACAATATTTTCTGCTCTTACATGAAGCTTTTCATTAGTCTGTTGTACATCTACCATAAGATTTTTGTAAACTTTACCTACACGAATCATGGAGACGGTAGAAAGCATATTGAGCACCATCTTCTGAACAGTTCCAGCCTTAAGCCTTGTAGAACCCGTTAGAATTTCCGGTCCTGGCACTACTTCAATAACAATCTTACTGACCTTACCTATTTCAGAGCCTTTGTTACAGGCAAGCGCTACTGTAGGAGCACCTACACTATTAGCATACTCTAGGGCACCAATTACATAAGGTGTCCGCCCACTAGCTGCAATCCCTACTACTGTATCCTTGGCTGTAAGCTTAATAGCTTCAAGGTCGCCTCTTCCAAGTTTCTTACTGTCTTCTGCACCTTCAACTGCCTTTACAAACGCTTTATGCCCCCCTGCTAGTAAACCAACTACCTGCTCAGGCACCGTTCCAAACGTCGGTGGGCATTCTACTGCATCTAAGAGCCCTAGCCTTCCACTTGTCCCTGCTCCTACATAAATCAGCCTGCCACCTTTTTCAAAAGAAACGGCAATAGTTTCTACTGCTTTTTCAATAGGTTCAAGCTCTTTAGCAATAGCATCGGCAAGTAGCCTATCTTCTTCATTCATGACATGCAAAATGTCAGTCGTAGACATAGCATCAAGTTCTAGTGTCTTAGGATTACGTGTTTCAGTCGTCATTTTAGATAATTGTAGCATGTAAATAAATCACCCCCCTTACTTAATTAGCTTATTAGTTTATCCCATACTTTATCACTTCTTTCTTACCTTCTTTAATCATTAAGTTTACTTAGTCGCCCACCTAATGCTTCCTTTAATGAATGGTCTGGTAAAGCTTCGTAAGCCAGCTTTGCCCTTCTTAAAGCTTCCTCATTCCCTTTTTCCTTCTCAGCTTTTTTCACAAGTATATCAGCTAGTGCAACTGTAGCTTTATAATCCGCTTCTGTACAATTCTTATCTTTCTCTATAGCTTCTTTCAAAAAGCTACTACGATCTAGTGACATCTGAAGTAAAGACTCTTCTAAAGCCTCCTCACTGGTTCCAATAATGCCTTCATAGACAAGTGTACTTAAAGTACCTGCTGCATCAAACTGGAAGGCATCTCCTTCCATCCTATTTACATCTTTAGTAGGGTCTGCAATAGGTGTATTCTTGGTATTGGTTAACCATACAATAATTAAATCATTTTCTTTATCAATACTTGTGGCTGTTCCTGTCCAACCTGTATGCCCAATAGTAGAATCAGGTGCTTGATCTCCAAATGACCATGCATAAGCGCCATTTCCCTGCCTTCTCCAACCTAACCCATAAGTATCATTAGTTTTAGAAGGGGCCGTAAAAGTATCTATAGTTTTCTGATCAAAAAATTCTACGTTACCATAACCTCCTCCATTTAACATAACCTGCATAAGTACAGCCAAATCACCAGCGTTACTAAAGAGTCCCGCATGACCTGCTACACCACCCATACTGTAGTAAGCCTTTTCATCATGCACTTCACCTTGTACAACTTCCGTTCTAATGTTAGGGAAATTTACATGTCCCTCTCTTGTATTTCCAAATATTTCTGTTGCTGCACACTGGTCTTTGTTAAACCCATTTTGAAGAGGATTAAAAACGATATGTGTAAGACCTAATGGCCCAAAGATCTGTTCCTGACAGTAAACATCAAATTTCTGCCTGCTTACCTGTTCTACAATAAGCCCTAGTAACATATAATCCACATCTGAATAAACGTTTTTACTACCTGGTGTATATTCTAAAGGTGTTCTTTCAATCATTTCTAAAATTTCATCTGGGTTTTGCGTATATACATCATTTTTGCCATCATTATTCTGATCAAGTACATTGACTATTTGTCCATCTATTTCTACAGGATGCAGATAGCTATCATCTGAATACTTAGGACTTGGTATAAAACCTGCTGTATGCGTGAGTAAATGTCTTAATGTCAACTGTTCCTTTTTCTCATCAAATTGTGCAAAACCTGGAATGACTTCACTAATCTTCATATCTATATCCAGCTTACCTTCTGATACTAACTTCTGCACAGCATAATTAGTTGCATACATTTTCGTATTAGAAGCTAAGTCATAAAGGGTTTCTTTTGTAACAGGTATACCATGTTCTACTTTTCCATTATGGTCATAAGCCTTTATAATGCCATAAGCTTCATTTTTAATAATGACGCCATCTTTTGCTACTAATAGCTGGCCCCCAGGTATGCCTCCTGCTTCTATTTCGGCTTCTAAAATACGGTCAATCACCTCAAATACTTTACCATCTACTCCTACACTTTCAGGTGTTCCTTCTCTTAATGTAGGATAGGCCATATTCACTTCTATTGTGGCACCATAAGGTTCTATTTCTGATATCTGCAGCGTATTATCCCCATTTTGAACAAGATCTGAAATATCTATTGCCACAGTTTGATTACTATGAGGATCTATAAACTTACTTATATCTACTTCTTCTCCATTAACATAGAGCTTTGCATGCGCTACCTGATTAAGTGTCAAATAAAGCGTCCCCTGCCCTTTATAAGCTTTAAAGCTCTCTCTATTATTAATAATAGTAGAAGCTGAACTTCCCCTCTCTGGCAATGTGCACTGTGTAATCTGTCCACTTCCTACTACTTCTTCTTTTGCATATAAAGTTGTACTTCCTAGAACAGATGTAAATACCAGCGCCCATGCTGCCCCTTTTGCTAACAATTTTCTCTTCATTTAACCCTCTCCTTTTATAAATTGGATTTGACATCCATTTTGAACAAACTTTGTTAGCCCTAAATAATCTTTATCTATTTTACCTATAACATTCACTCTTCCATCTCTGGGCAGACACTCCCTTATAATTTGTATCTCCCCTGAGTATCTTCCATAATTTAGATTGTCACAAGTAATACATCCTATACATCTATCTTGGCAATTAAAAGGCTCCACAATACTTCCTGCTGTAGCAAATTCTCGTGAGTCTTGTAGTCTATAGGCGCACTCTGGTGAGTCTATTCTAATAGTAAAAACTTGGTTATATATATATTCAAATTTCTTATCTATTACACAAGGTATACTAACTACCTTATTTGCCTCATATTCCTTTATAATTTTCTCATCTAAAACTTCTAGGCCTAAATCTGCTAACACAATATGCGTCACCTTTAAATCTAGCTTCATCTCAAAATAATTCACTGCCGATGTCTCATATCTTTCATGCTCTAAAGTAGGCAGTCCTTCATAAATAGGTCCTCTACTCTTGTGTCTATTCGGAATAAAAGCTAATACCTCTATGCCTTCTTTTTCTAACTCCCTATTGATTTGTTGAAATTGCCTTGTTGAAAGTCCTGTATAAGCTCTAGGGTAATAATTATGAATTGCAAAAATCTGTGGTGATACCTGCTTAAGCTTTCTTACTAAAGATAAGGGCATTGTACTAGCATTAAACGCTATTGGAAAATCCTTAGCTAGCTCTATCATCTCTTCTTCACTAAATCCATAGTCTATCCGTAATACCGTAATGCCTAACCGTTTTGCAAGTTTCACCACATTCCTTTCCCCAAAGAAAGATAATGTCCTTTTTGAAATATCAGCTATGACTTTAAAGCTTTTACACTTTAGCCATTTAAGCATATCTTCTGCCTGCTGTTTATACTGCTCATTCCGTTCTTCTGCAATATGTAAAGAAGTGAAAATATAAAAATCTCTATCCTCTAATGCTCTCAGGAATACCTTCTGCTGACTAAAAGTAGAGACATATACCGAGTAGCCTAAATGCTCCATTTTATTCCCCCTCTCTAAGACATCTTATTATTTTCACATAAAAAATAGACCGCTTTAAGACTTGCATCTTCAAGCGATCTATCTATTATTTATTTTTTTCTTTAAACTTCCCGCAATTTTCTTCAAAGTCAGCAATAATAGCTTCAACTTTATCCCAGCCATCAAGTGTAGCACCGCCTGCTAAGAAGTGCCCACCACCACCGTATTTAGCCGCAATTTCATTCACACATGGTCCATTTGAGCGGAACTCACTCATAATTTGTCCACTTGGCATCTCCGCAAAGAAGTGCCAGTTTACAACACCATCAATATCTTGAAGTGTATTAGCCATACGTGCTGCTACCATATAATTCATATTATACTTTTCTAGTACTTCTCTTGGGATTTTAAGAATGGCTACACCATTTTTACGAATCTCAAAGTTATTATAAATATATCCTGTGAACTGTACTTCGTTCAACTTACGCTTATGGTATGCTGCATAAAGTGGCTTTGTATCTAGGTCATAAGTAATGTGAACGATTTTTTCAAAGATTGGTGTAGGATTTGAAACAAAGGCAAAACGCCCTGTATCTGCGATAATACCAATGTATAATGCTTCTCTACCTACTTTATCTATTTGAAGGCGCCCTTCACTTTCAATAAGTAGATCTACAAGCATTAAACTTGTCGCTGGATACTCAATATCTACCCATGATAAATCTTCAAATCTTTCTTCAAATGGTCTATGATGATCGATTTTAATCACATAACCGCATTTTTTGTAATCTTGATTATCTACACGGTAAGAATCACCTACATCTAGAATAATCGCTAAACACTTTTCATCTAGTACAATTTTTTCTTGATGCTCATCCATCTTACCAATATAACTTAAATCTTCATCATGTTTTCCCATTAAGTAAACAGCTTTTCCCGGGAAACTTTTTTCGATCATATTTTTAAGTGCAACCTGACTGCCATAAGAATCTTGATCTGGATATACATGTCTAAATAGAGCAATTGTATCATATTCCTCTATTTTATTAATAATCTCTTGTATAACTAGTTTATTTGCTTTCATTGTTTTCTCCCTATAATCAATACCCTGTCTCTTATACACATCTGACGCTGCCGACGATAGTAACGG
>JAHLFD010000042.1:0-20391 GCA_018883975.1 Candidatus Niameybacter stercoravium | reverse complement strand
CTATATGGATGAATTATGGGATCAACAAGCTTATAAAGTAATAGCACCTAACAGGCTCATGCTATCTAGGCAAAAAGAAGAGCAAAGTGAAAAACTAACTTTGAATTTTTGGTTAGATAAAAGTACGCTATATCTCTTTACAATTAATGAAAAAGGCATGCCTATCGAGGAAAGTATAGAAGTGTTTTCGAAATTTTAAAAAGTAGTTTAATAAAAAATACGAATAATAATTTCACTTAAATTGACTATATTTGAGTCAAATTGTACAAAAAAATGAAGACAAATTCCTTGATTATTTATTATACATGTGTTATCCTAATCATGTAAGTTAAAATATTGGAATTAAACGATGGTAGGCCGCATGTTCTATAAAACACTGGACCGAAAGCGTTTTGTAGTACAGTGTTTTAGCAGTAACTTTTTTTAAAATAAGGAGGCCTAGCACATGGTAGGTAAAGTTAAATGGTTTAACGCAGAAAAAGGTTTTGGATTCATCGAAAGAGAAGATGGAGATGACGTATTCGTACATTTCACAGCTATCCAATCAGAAGGATTCAAAACATTAGAAGAAGGTCAAACAGTTGAATTCGATATCGTTGAAGGCAACAGAGGACCTCAAGCTGCTAACGTTACTCGTAAATAATGAAATAATAAGCCTATAAGCGTATGCTTATAGGCTATTTTTATGTATAAATTAGGTATATTTTTAATTGCTCCTTAATAAGTTGAATAGGGATTAATAAAATTAAGGAGGAGATAGAATGTTTACAAGGGAAGAAGTTAAAACAGCAAGTAAGGAGCAATTAAAAGGACGTTGGGGAATAGTAGGGGGCCTTTTTCTTGTCATTGCAATTTTGATTATAGGAGTGCAGTTCATTCCCTATATTGGTTTTTTAGGTAATTACATAATAAGTGGAGCTTGTACTTTGAGTTATATTATTATATGCTTTAAAGTTATTAAAAGAGAGCCTTTAGGAATAGAAGATGCTTTCAGTGGCTTTAAGAACTTTGGTAAATCAATAGGACTCTTCTTTTGGCAATTATTATGGGTCTGTTTATGGGCACTGTTATTTATCATTCCTGGTATTATTAAAGCTTATAGTTATTGTATGAGTTTCTATATTTTAGCTGATCATCCTGAAATAAGTGTACGAGAGGCTATGAATGAAAGTAAACGTATCACCCAAGGCCACAAAATGGATCTTTTCATTTTGCAGCTATCATTTATAGGATGGGGAATATTAGCAATGTTAACTTTTGGGATAGGATACTTTTGGCTTATACCATATATGCAAGTAACAATGGCTAATACTTATAAGAAGCTTGCTAATCAATAGGAATTAAAAATAGGGTACCTTATGTAGGTATCCTATCTTGGTTTAAAGTACATAATTGAAAACACACCAGTAGTGGCATGCACTGCCTAGCATAACAAAAATATGGAATAATTCATGAAAACCAAATGTTTTAGAGATATTTGGTTTTTTTAGACCATAAATAATACCACCAATAGTATACATGACACCACCTAATGCTAACCATGTAAGACCACCTGCACTAAGTGCTTTAGAAAGCGGACTTAATGCAAGAACAGCAACCCAGCCCATACCAATATAAAAACCTGTTGAAATCCATCTGGGCATATTAATCCAGAAAACTTTAAGGGTAATACCTATAATAGCGAGAGACCAGATGATGGTAATAATACTAATTTGCCATGCACCTGTAAGAGCAAGTAAGCAAAATGGTGTATAAGACCCTGCAATAAGTATAAAAATCATAGAATGATCTAATTTCTTAAGTCTAAGTAAAACAGCTTGGTTGGCTTTAACTGCATGGTAAATACCACTAGCTGTATAAAGTGCTACAAGGCTTAAACCAAAAATAGTAATAGACACGATAGCTGTTGTAGTAAGTGGCGAGCCTTTGCCACCATATATAAGTAAGAATATAGTACCGATAAAAGAAAGGCCGGCACCTATAAGATGAGTATAAGCATTAATAGGTTCTCTAATGTACTGATTCATTTAAACATCCCCTAACCTTGACAAGTAGTTTTTAATACTACTTATTATTATAACTAAAATATATCATAATATACATGGTGTAGTCAATATAGTTTTTATAATAATTTGACTTGATTTTATAAAAGGGATTAGGTATGATAAAATCAAGAAATACAAGGAGGCTACGGACATGGAGAGTAAATGGTTAGAAGAAGAAGTTGCTAAATTAGGCCTTGAAGAATATATAGGACTTGGAGATATTCCAGACCTTGATTTATATATGGATCAGCTTATTACATTGTTTGAAAGCAAGCTTAGTCATACAAAGCGTTATGAAGGGGACAAGCTTTTGACTAAAACAATGATTAATAATTACACAAAAGATAAAGTATTGATGCCTGCACATAAAAAGAAATATACTAAAGATCATATTATTCTTATGATTCTTCTTTACCATCTTAAAGGTATTATTAGCATTGGAGACATAAAAGATTTATTTTCAGCCTTAAAAATAGATGAGAATTTAGATAGTGATAAGTTAGCAAGTTTTTATGAAGCATATTTAGCATGCCGAGATAAGGAGTTATATTATTTCAATTTTGGAATTGAAAAGCGTATAGAAATCGTTAATGAAGAAATGGAAAAAATGCAAATAGACGATGAAAAGGTAGGGGCCATGTTATTAGTATGTACTTTAATAGAGCAAGCTACTTACCATAAAAGGTTAGCAGAGCACATTATAGATAAATGTATTAAGGGGGAGGAGTAGTCATTAGGCTGCTCTTTTTTTTGTTGGATAAACTAGTATAAAAGTTGTTAATTTATTATTAATGTCTGAAATTTGTGTTGACAAATATTGTAACAAATCAGATAATTATATTTGGGAAACGATTTTTATTTTGAAGATTATTCCTAAATAGGCGTACAATTATCTTTTTATAAACGAAGGAGGATTTCATAATGGCAACAAAATCTAGATTTCCAAGAACAGAAATTGGTGCGAACAACCCTATCTTTGGACAAATTCGTACAACAATTGAAACAGCATTTTACGGTAACAATGTAACACCTGTAACTTCATTAAAAGAAGCTTACAAACTTGCAAAAAATGCTCCAGGAACAATCGTAACAGATATTCCTGTTTATAGACCAGATTTACTTGGTTTAGATGATGATACAAAAATTCTTCTCTTCAATGACGGTGCAGTAAGTGGGCGTGCAGCAGCAGCTCGTAAGATTATGGGTGAACCTGGTGTAAATCAAGGTGAATATGCTCTTAAAATTAGCGAAGCAATTTACAAAGCGCGTACTAAAAAACTGTATCATGCACAAGCAATCGTAGGCCTTGATAAAGACTTCTCAGTAAAAGCACATCTTTGTATCCCAGAAACTCAAGAAAATATTATGTACTCTTGGTTATTAAACTTCCAAGCTATTAATGAAGAAGTAGCTAAAATGTATGCAGAATCTAAAGAGTATCCAGAAGGAGACCTTTACATATTCTCAGATCCAGACTGGTCACATCCAGATCATCCGATGGGACTTACATTCTTTGATCCAGAACATAACTGCGCTGCTATCTTAGGTATGAGATACTTTGGAGAACATAAAAAAGGTACATTAACACTTGCATGGGCTATGGCTAACCGTCATGGATATGCTTCATGCCATGGTGGACAAAAACGTTATAACCTTGGTGAAGGTAAAGCATTCGTTGCTGGTGTATTCGGACTTTCAGGTTCAGGTAAATCAACTCTTACACATGCTCGCCATGGTGGTAAATACGATATTACAGTACTTCATGATGATGCTTTTGTTATTTCAACAGAAAATGGCTCATCAGTAGCTCTTGAACCAGCATACTTTGATAAAACTCAAGATTATCCACTTACATGTGAAGATAATAAATACCTTGTTACAATGCAAAACTGTGGTGCTACAGTAGATGAAGATGGTAAGATTGTACCAGTTACAGAAGATGTTCGTAATGGTAATGGTCGTGCTGTTAAATCTATTCTTTGGTCACCAAACCGTGTAAATAAATTTGAAGAACCAGTTAATGCAATTTTCTGGATTATGAAGGACCCTACAATTCCACCAATCGTTAAGTTAAGTGGAGCAGAACTTGCTTCTGTAATGGGTGCTACACTTGCTACAAAACGTTCAAGTGCAGAAAGACTTGCTCCAGGGGTTGACCCTAATGCGTTAGTTGTTGAGCCATACGCTAACCCATTTAGAACATACCCACTTGTAAATGACTACGAAAAGTTCAAAGCATTAGTTGCTGAAAGAAACGTAGATTGCTATATCGTAAACACAGGTGACTTTATGGGTAAAAAAGTAACACCAAAAGATACACTTGGTGCACTTGAAGCAGTAGTAGAAGGCAGAGCTGCATTTAAACCATGGGGACCATTCTCTGATATTGAAATTATGGAACTTGAAGGTTTCATACCAGATCTTGAAGATGAAAATTACGTTGAACAATTACAAAAACGTATGCAAGACCGCGTAGATTTCATCAAATCTCGTGATACAGAAAAAGGTGGCTTTGATAAACTTCCAGCTGATGCTTTAGAAGCATTACAAAAAGTTGTGGATGAAGCACACACTATTTAATTTCATACATAACAAGAGATAAAAAAGGTAGTACTAGCTTTTAAGTCTAGTACTACCTTTTTAATTTTAATTTTATTAATAAATATGACGGAATAAGTATAATTACTTGCAAATATGAGAGGCTAGTAATTTTTCAACTTCTAAAATATCTGTTCCTCTACTAAATTCAATAGAAAAATGTGTTCCTTTAGTGTATAATTTAATTTCGTTATCAAGCTCGAAAACTCCACCTTTTTCGACACCGAAATAGTAGATGGAATGGTAAGGAAGTGTAATGAGTTGTTTTTTTGTAGACAAAGCTTCTTTATCAACAAAGATGATACGTTTGTTAGTAAAACAAATTTCATCTAATACAAGACGATAAACAGCTTCGATAACCTCACCTTCTATAAGGTATCGCTCAAATTGAGAGGTGTTATCTGTCTTATTACCACCAAATAATCCCATGTGTATAACCTCCTAAATTTTAGATAAACTTTATGAAAAGTATAATCTAATTTTTAGAACTAGTCTATGCACTTAGCAACTTATATAATGCAAGGATTTACACATAATAGGGATAAAAGTTTATTTTGACAACTTAAGGAGACATCATGGAAAACAAAACACATTTAAAGCGTGAACTAGGTCTTGCTGCTGCAACGTCTATTGTTGTAGGAAACATGATTGGTTCAGGAATTTTCACATCACCGCAGAGTCTCGCTCAAGTGGCAAATCCAATGATCACTGTCTTGGCATGGGTGATCACAGGTATAGGATCTATTTTATTAGCCCTATCTTTTGCTAACCTTGGGACAAAATATCCTGCAACAGGGGGGCCTATTGTTTATACACATAAAGCTTTCGGAGAGTTTATGGCATTCCTTGTATCATGGACATTCTGGTTAGGTTCATGGATCGGAAATGCAGCTATTATTACAGCGGTTATACGCTATCTTACAACTTTCTTCCCATCACTAGGAACAAATGGCATTTTAGCTTTTGCTGTTTCTTCCTTATTATTATGGATATTTACTTATATTAATTATAGAGGCGTAAAAAATGCAGGCTATGTAAGCATTGTTACAACAGTAATTAAAATAGGTGTTATTTTAGTTTTTATGATTATTGCATGTATTGGATTTGATGCAGCAAACCTTACAACTTCTGTATCACCAGAGGCAAACAGCTTAGGGGCACTTCCAGCGGCTATTGCTATTACACTATGGTCATTTGTAGGACTTGAAAGTGCGACTATATCAGGGGGAGAAATTAAAAATCCAGAGAAAAATATTAAAAGAAGTACAGTTATTGGAACTGGTGTAGCTGTACTCATTTATATTTTCTTATCTGTTCTTGCAATGGGAAGTATGCCACAGAATATATTAGCAACTACACAAGCTCCTCTAGCGGATATCATGAATTATGTAACAGGTGCTACATGGGGTGGTTACTTTATCTCTGGTGGTATTGTTATTTCAGCTGCAGGTGCATTAAGTGGATGGGTACTTACAACTGCAAGACTTGCTTATGCAGCAGGTGAAGATGGGCTCTTCCCTAAATTCTTTGCAAAAGTACATCCAAAATACAATACACCAGTTGTAGCATTAGTTATCACAAGTTTATGTACAAATGTATTATTACTTTTAAACTATGTATCTAACCTAACAGAAGCCTTTGACTTTATGATTAACTTAGCAACATTATCCTTTATTCCAGCTTATGCTTTAACAGCATGTGCAGAGATCATACTTACATTTAGAAAGGAACACAAATTAACCTTATTAAGTTTCCTTAAGCATGGGTTCCTTTCATTAATTGCTTTTGGTTATGCAATTTACATTATCTATGGTGCAGGTTCAGAAAGTGCTATGTGGGTATTTATTCTTATGTTAGTAGGAATTCCTTTCTATGTTTATAAGAAGTTACAAAGTGAAGCAGAGCATTCTATAAAATAAAGCATTAAAAAACACCTTAAAGTAGGTTTGAAGCCCACTTTAAGGTGTTTTTTCTATATTAAAGAAGATTATTAAGCAGTAAAGGTACGTTTAATATTTTCAAGTAGTGCACTATCAGTTAATACTTTAAGTCCTGTTAAAGCAAGTGTTTTAGCCCCAAGGCTGATAGAAGCATCTGCTTTAGGTGAGATACAAGCTGATGCGAATTCTAATGTATGAGCAGGAATTGGCGTATCTGAAATACTGAGAGTAGGGTGAATAGTTGGTATAGTATGGCTAACATTGCCCGCATCTGTAGAGCCCATTGCGCGGTCTACAGTAGAAACTGTTTCACCTAATTCTTCAAGCGTAGTTGCAAAAATATCATCTAATATAGCATTTGGAGAAAGGTTATCTAATACGTGTTGGATATGGGTGTACTTAGTAGTGCAGCCTGTAGAAAGTGCGCTACCTTCTGCAATATTTTTAACCTTTCTAATAACTTCTTGTAAGCCTTCACTTGTAGCAGCTCTAATGTAAAAACGTGCTCTAGTGTAGTCGGGGATAATATTAGCTGCTTGACCGCCATCTAAAATAACCCCATGAATACGTACATCAGATGTAAGTTGTTGTCTTAAAGCAGCAATACCATTGTAAAAGAGCAGTAAAGCGTCTAAAGCATTAATACCATCTTCAGGACAGCTAGCCGCATGGGCAGGCTTACCAAAGAATTCAAAGTCCATAGGTGCAATAGCAAGAGAAGATGGTGTTTTTTGATTGTGAGAACCTGGATGGATCATCATAGCTACATCTGTTCCTTCAAATAAGCCAGCTTTTACATAGCTTGCTTTAGCACTTCCATTTACGCCACCTTCTTCAGCAGGTGTGCCAAATACTTTAATAGTACCTCCAATATCATCAATAACTTTACTTAGTGCAATAGCGGCCCCAATGCTTGTTACACCAATAATGTTATGACCACATGCGTGCCCAAGACCAGGGAGTGCATCATATTCGGCTAAAAATCCAATAGTAGCCCCCGCTTTACTACTAGATTTGGTAGCAATAAATCCCGTTCTATGACCAGCAATATCTGTTATTACATCAAACCCATGTGATTGTAACTCTTTAGAGAGTATTTCACACGCAAACTCTTCTTCATTACTTATTTCAGGTTTAGCATGAATAGCATGGCTAATCTCTACTAAACGCTCATTAATTGCAGCAACTGTATCTAAAATTATTTCCCTAGCAATCATTTTCGTTACCTCCGTAAGTAGTTTATTTATTTACATTTATAAAGACAAATCATTCCCTAATGAGCTATATACACACTCTGTATCCCCATACGAGTATCTTTTGTTTCCGAGTATTTTAAATCCTAGTGCATAAGGACTTAAAATACTGGAAGCATTGCTCCATCATAAACTTCATCAATAAGTGCTTTCACTTCATCTGTTTGGTAAATCTCTACTAAACGTTTAAGTGCTGCATTATCTTTATCACTTGTTCTGACAGCGAAGATATTATAGTAGTTGAAAGCGTTTTCTGATTCAGGATCTTCTATATAAATAGAGTCTTCAAGTGGTTTAAATCCAGCGTCAACAGCTACCCCATTGTTGATGAGCGCTAAATCTAAATCTGGAAGTGAACGTGGAATTTGGTTAGCAGCCATATCTTGAATTTTAAGGTTCTTTGGATTGTCTGTTACATCTTTTAATGTAGGGATGAGACCAGCTGCATCATCTACTTCAATAAGACCAGCTTCTTCTAGGAGAAGAAGTGCACGGCCACCGTTTGTAAGGTCGTTTGGAATAGCTACAAGTCCACCTTCTGCAATGTCAGTTGCATTTTCAAGTTTGTCAGAGTAAATGCCCATTGGTGCAAATACAGTGTTGCCGAATGCTGTAAGATCTAATTTATGTTCTTCTTTGAACTGCTCAAAGTAGATGTTAGTTTGGAAAGAGTTAATGTTAATTTCACCTTGGTCTAAAGCCATATTTGGCTGAATGTAATCAGCGAAGCTAATCACTTCGAGTTCAATGTTTTCTTTAGCAAGTTCTTCTTGGACATAATCCCAGATTCTAAAGTCTGTACCATTTACACCAAGTTTGATTTTGGTAGTATCTGAAGAGACATCTTCACTAGCACCACATCCTGTAAAAATAGAAGTTGCAGCCACAAGGCTTAAAGTTAAAAGAGCTAATTTTTTAAATTTCATTGTTCATCATCCTTTCAATCTATAAATAATCTAATTTAATTTAATTTAATTTAATGTGTAAGCTTCCTTGCGATGTAATCTCCAATGCTTTGCACAAGGGTAACGATAATAAGTAAGAGGATAACAGTCACAACCATAATGTCTGTTTTGAAGTATTGATAACCATATTGGATAGCGAAGTTTCCAAGACCGCCACCACCAACGCTACCAGCCATTGCAGAGAAGCCAATAAGACTGATAAGTGAAATAGTTACAGCATGCACGATGTTGGGAAGGCCTTCAGGAATAATAACTTTAAAGATAATCTCTAAAGGACTACTCCCCATAGCTTTTGCAGCTTCAAGTACACCTTTATCTACTTTTTGAAGTGCTACTTCAACCTGTCTTGCAATAAAAGGTGTAACCCCTACAATAAGAGGAACAAGTGCGCCTTTAACACCGATAGTTGTGCCGACTACAAAGCGTGTAAAAGGTACGATAGCAGCAATCAAAATAACAAAAGGAATGGATCTAAAGACATTAATCACTTTAGAAAGTATGCTGTATACTACTTTGTTTTCCAAAATATGCTTAGGACTTGTAATGAGAAGGATAAGTCCTAAAGGAATACCCATAAGAGAAGCGATAAGACCGGAGATACCAACAGTAACAAAAGTTTCATTGAGGGCTTTAATCATTTCCGGGAAATACTCTATAACATTAGGCACTAGTTCTTGTAATAATGCGTTCATCATCTATAACCTCCACTTCAATATGTTGTCTAATATAATCAAGCGCTTTTTCTACTTCTTCTTCACTACCATGTAAATCAATAACGAGGTTCCCAACTAAGATATCTTGCAGTTTCTCAATATTACCGAAGGTAATGTTAGCAGTTACTTTAAAGTGTTGAGATAAAGCAGAGATTAAAGGTGAACCTGTAGAACCGCCTATATATTTTAAGTGAAGCATCTTAGCTATTTCACCTTCATGAGGCAGGCTTAAACGTTCAAAGTGCATATCTTTTGCCAGAAAATCTTGAGTGATTTGACTTTGTGGTTGGGTATACACATCAATAAGCTGGCCAACTTCCAGAACATGGCCATGTTCCATAACGGCAATTTTGTTACAGATTTCTTTAATCACTTCCATCTGGTGTGTAATAAGTACAATAGTAATACCTAACTCTTTATTGATTTTTTTAAGTAGAGCTAGGATAGACTGTGTAGTCTGTGGGTCGAGTGCAGAAGTAGCCTCATCACACAGTAGAATTTCTGGGTTAGTAGCTAAGGCACGGGCGATAGCTACTCTTTGCTTTTGACCACCACTTAGTTGTGAAGGATAGCTATTTACTTTATCTTCTAGGTCTACAAGTCTAAGGAGGTCTTTAACTCTATCGGCTATAGTTGATTTACTAAGCTTTTGACTTTTAAGTGGATACGCAATGTTTTCAAAAACTGTTTTACTATGCATTAAGTTAAAGTGTTGAAAAATCATGCCGATATTTTTACGTATATGGCGAAGTTCTTTTTCTTTAAGTTGTGTAATGTCCTGACCAAGGAGAAGTACTTCACCAGAAGTTGGCACTTCAAGTCCATTAATGCAGCGGAGCAGTGTACTCTTACCAGCACCGCTATAACCGATAATACCGAAGATATCACCTTTATCTATTGTAAGTGTTACATCTTTTAATGCATCTACATAAGCTTCTTTGCTTTTGAATGTTTTACTAACGTTTTTAATTTCAATCATTTTCTAGACCTCCCTATAAGTTTCTCTTAAGGCAATCAAAAAACCCCGTCTCTATAGCTTTTTTAATGCTATAGAGACGGGGTATATATACACCGTGGTACCACTCTAATTCATCTATTTCTCACGAAATAGACCTCTTCAAGTACGGCATCTAAGTAAGATGAGTATACTCTATCGCTATAACAGGCGAATCCTGTTGCAGCCTAAACCCTATAAGGGCAGTCGGTGCACCACTCCAAGGCCATATTCAGTCTATTATTCTCTGCTTCTTCTCAGCTACCGAAGCTCTCTGGTAAGAGACGTCCTAAACTTACTCTCCTTTTCAAGGCGTTTGTACGTTCATTTGATTAATGTGAAGTTTAGCACAAGACAAAAACCAATTGCAACATATTTTTTGAAAATGATAGAAGAATTGTGAATAATAACTATAAAATAAACTAAATTATAGTATAAAAATATTCTGTTTTACCTATAAGAAAAACATTTTATAGGTGTGAAGAAGCTGTGGTACAATAAAAAGAAAATGGCACTTAGGAGTGAAAATATGGAAAAGTGGATGCAAGAAATAAGACAGTACAAGCCTTATAATGAACAAGAAGAAAAAGATAAAGCTTTAATTTTAACTTGTATGGATGCTTATGATAATTTGCTTACAAGAGAAAATCCAGTAGCACATTTTTCAAGTTCAGGGTTTATTGTTAATAAAACAAGAGACAAAGTATTAATGATTCATCATAATATTTACAATGCATGGTCATGGACTGGTGGTCATACAGATGGAGAAACAGATTTTTTAGGTGTAGCCATTAGAGAAGCTAAGGAAGAGACTGGCGTTCAAGAGGTAAAAGTTCTATCAGAAGGGATACTTTCTTTAGATGTATTACCTGTACCAGCACATATTAAAAAAGGTGTATATGTATCAGCTCATTTACATTTATCTATTGCATACCTTGTAGAGGTAGATGAACAGGAATCACTTAGAGTCAAGCCAGATGAAAACAGTGGTGTTAAATGGATTGCTATAGAGGAATTAGATAAGTATGTAGACAATGAGCCAGACATGCTTATTCTTTATAAGAAGTTTCTAGAAAAAATGAAAATCTATAATTTATAGTTAGAAGTATGAAACATGAAAAATTTAGTCACACTATAGTAAATGTAGGTAATATTTTCTGTAGTGGTGTTGTAAACAGGTACAATTGTATCTATAATACTATAAGAGATAATGAAAACAAAACAAAGGAGGCGGGTAAGTAATGAGCAAACCAACTTTTTATATTACAACCCCTATTTACTATCCAAGTAATAAGCTTCACATCGGACATTCGTATACAACTGTGGCAGCAGATGCCATGTCAAGATATAAAAGACTTCGTGGATATGATGTAATGTTCCTTACAGGAACAGATGAACATGGTCAAAAGATTGAACGCCGTGCGGCAGAAGAGGGTGTAACACCTCAAGCATTCGTAGATGGCATTGTAGACTGGATCAAAGACCTTTGGAAAACAATGGACATTAGCTATGATAAATTCATCCGTACAACAGATGCAGACCATAAAGCTACTGTACAAAAAATCTTTAAAGCACTTTATGATAAAGGTGATATCTATAAGAGTGAATATGAAGGTATGTACTGTACACCATGTGAGACATTCTTCACAGAGCATCAACTTGTAGATGGTAAATGCCCAGACTGTGGTAGACCAGTTGAGAAAGTAAAAGAAGAATCTTATTTCTTCAAGCTTTCAAAATACCAAGACCGTATTATCAAACACATTGAAGATCACCCAGAATTCATCCAACCACAAACAAGACAAAACGAAATGCTTAATAACTTCCTTCGTCCAGGTCTTGAGGATCTTTGTGTATCTCGTACATCATTTAAATGGGGTATTCCAGTAGAGTTTGATACAGATCACGTGGTATATGTATGGCTTGATGCTTTATCAAACTACATCTCAGCACTTGGCTATGGTAGTGACAATGATGAGCTTTACAACAAGTTCTGGCCAGCAGATGTACACCTTGTAGGTAAAGAGATTATCCGTTTCCATACAATCATTTGGCCAGCTATCCTTATGGCGCTTGACCTTCCACTTCCAAAACAAGTATTTGGTCACGGATGGCTTGTAATCGATGGCGGTAAAATGAGTAAATCTAAAGGTAACGTAGTAGACCCTAGCGCACTTGTAAGTCGTTATGGTAGTGATGCAATCCGTTACTTCCTTCTTCGTGAAATTGCATTCGGACAAGATGGTAACTTCACAAATGAAGCACTTATTTCACGTATCAACTCAGACCTTGCTAATGACCTTGGTAACCTTACATCACGTACAGTTGCTATGATTGAAAAATACTTCGAAGGCGGCGTACTTCCAGAAGTACATGAAGGCAATGAGTTTGATGCAGATGTACAAGAAGTTGTACGTGTTCAAACACAAAAAATGGAAGAAAACATGGAAAAACTCTTCTTCAACAATGCCCTTGAAGATATCTGGGTAATGATTAGAAGATTCAACAAATACATTGATGAAACAATGCCATGGGTACTTGCAAAAGATGAAGCAAACAAAGCAAAACTTGCAGGTGTACTTTACACATTAGCAGAAGGATTACGTATTGTAAGTATTATGATTGAACCATTTATGCCTCGTACACCAGAGCTTATCTGGGAACAAATTGGCTTAAGCCGCGGGGAACTTACAGCTTGGGATACAATCCATACATGGGGCACAATGCCAAATGCTGTTCATGCTAAAAAAGGTACAAATATGTTCCCACGTATTGATAAGGATAAAGAGTTAGCAGAACTTGAAGCAGCTATGGAAGCAGCAAAAGCTGCGGCAGCTCCAAAAGCAGAAGAAAAACCTGCTAAACCAGCTAAAGAAGAAATCACAATTGATGACTTTGCAAAAGTTGAACTTAAAATTGGTGAAGTAATCGAATGTGAGCGTGTACCAAAAGCAGACAAATTACTTGTTTCTAAAGTTAGAATCGGTGATGAAGTAAGACAAATCGTATCAGGTATTGCTAAATACTACGCTCCAGAAGAATTTGTAGGTAAAAAGGTAGTTGTAGTAACTAACCTTAAACCAGTTAAACTTCGTGGTATCCTTTCAGAAGGTATGGTACTTTGTGCATCAGATGATGAGGGGAACTTAGTAGCAGTAGGACCACTTGGTGAAATGGTTCATGGTGCAGATGTTAAATAATTTATAAATAAAAAGGTTGATGTAAAGATTACTTACATCAACCTTTTTTGTATCATTATCTTTTAAAATGTTCAAATTCACATACAAGTTTATCAATGCTATTTTTATTTCAGAAGCTGCATGGCTACTTTTTTGAATAATGTTTTCAATGGATACGGCTTCTTCCTTAACCTAAATATTCTTGTGCAAGGATTTCTTCTAGTGTTCTTGGGTCATTAATAGAAAGATACATATCATTAGCTAATATATTCGCCTGGTCCATATTGGTCTGCCATGTAAAGAGGCCACCTAAACAATTATCAGCGACATATTGGCCTTTGAAGTAAATAGAAAGACCGTTGTCAAAGGCAAGGAAAAAGTTTCCGAATTGGTCAACAATGTAAGGGGCTTTAGCAACATTATCCCATCTTACAGTATAACCATTTGTGTTAAGGTAAGACCTACGGATTTCATCGAAGGTCCTTGTAATTGTGGCACCATTTCTGCCGTAAAGAGGAAGGCCAAGTAGAAGCTGTTCTGGAGGCATACCAGCATTAATAAGATTTTGAACATATAAATCAGCACTTATATTGTTAAAGGCAAGATCTGATGGAAAGAGATTGGAATGATGTCTTGCACCTTGAGGGCCTGTTACACCAGCTGTAAAGTCATAGGCCATAATATTGAAATAGTTAATAATAGGAGCAATACCTGCAATGTCTACATTACGAATATAAGATGCATCTCCAGTGCCGGCTACACTAATCCATGCATCAGGACCTAATACATCGCGTAATGCTTGGAGTAGGAGCGTAAAGTTTTCTCTATCTTGAGGCCTTGAAGTAATACCAGCAGCACTACTACCAGGATACTCCCAGTCAATATCTACCCCATCTAAGTCATATTCATCTACCCAGCTTCTAACTTCTCTAGCAAAATTGTAGCGAGACTGTGGTGTAAGAGCAGCGTCAGAGAAACCATCATTACCCCAGCCACCAATACCTAATATAACTTGAAGATTAGGGTCTGAAAATCTAAGGTTAGCAAGCTCTTGAAGATATCTTCTAGAATATACATCTAGAGATCCATCAGGCTGAATAAGAGCAAAAGCATAAATAACAAAGTCTAAAAGAAATGGGTCTACATTTTGAGGGTCACCAAGAACATATTCACCTACTACTCTTTGGATATTAGGACAGGCTGGGTTAGTAGGTTGGTTGGAAACACCTTGAATTTCAGGTCTATAACCTTTTTTAAGAGAATCTACAATAGTCACAACGTGGGAAGCAGTTAATGGAGAAGAGATATCATCATGAACGATAGCTCTGAGAATTTCACTAGGATCTATAATATAAAGAGTAGTATCTGTGGTTCGGCTAGGGAGCTGTACGACTTGAATATCATTTTGAAGAAGGATTTCATCAGGTCCCCTTAATAAACTAGTATGTTTGAGATAGGATGCGGGGGCATTACAAACAACTGTCCACTTATTATTACTACTCATTCCACGAAGTTGAGGAAATTTGTAACCTATTTGAGGAATACGTGGCATGAATAAACAACTCCTTTTTTATGGTATATATTAATAATATTTCAAGATGTTTCCAATGTTGCTTGTTTACAGACAAAATAATTAAGTTTTGCAAAAAAAATAAGGAACGAGTAAAATAAAATTAAGAGAGAGAAAGTATTTTAGGATAAAAGGAGCAAAAAAATGAGATTAGTAGAACTAAATAAAGAAAAGGATTTATATGAGAAACGCTTTATAGACTTAATGTGTTATTGCTTCAAAATGTGCACAGAAGAAGATTTTAGAGTAGATTGGCTTTTATCAACTCCAGATAGGGAAACTATTCTTGGGTTATTAGATGAAGAAGTATTGGCAAGTTGCATTACTATACCATATAAGACTATTTATATAGAAGGAAAACCAGTTTCTATGGCGGGTGTTGGAGGTGTAACAACAGCCAGTACGTATAGAAGTGGTGGAGTATGTAGTAGGCTCATTAAAGAAGGCCTTAAAGTCATGTACGAAAAAGGTGCTGTTTTTTCAATGCTTGCTCCATTTTCCTATGAATTTTATCAGAAATTAGGATGGAAATGGTGTTATAATAACATGAAATATGTCTTTGAGATTGATAGACTAAAACGTTTTAAAAATGAAGGACATATTTCCTATGTGACAGCAAAGAATGAGCAAGAGCTTAAAGATTTTTATGAAGCTTACATTAAGCAACTAAATGGTTCTTGCATACGTGATGATGTGCAATGGGGTAAGCGTACAAGTAAGAAATTAGACCATTACACTATTCTTTATAGAAATGATCAAGGCCAGGTAGAAGGCTATATGATTTATAAAATTGTTCATGAAAAACTTCAATTGGAAGTTATAGAGATGCAGTATACGAGCATGAAAGCTTTAAGAAGTTTCTTTAACTACATTTATGTTCATAATGCACAGGTTACTACAGTGAGTATAGAAGCTAAAGAACATGATATAATTTTAGATGTCTTACCTAATCCAAGGTGTGAAGCAAAGCTTATAAGCTACATGATGGGAAGAATTGTTAATGTAGTTAAGGCCCTAGAATGCTACAGTTTTGTAAAAGAAGGCACTTTTGTAATGCAAGTAGAAGATGATATTTGTGAATGGAACAATGGCTATTTCAAAATAACTACTAAGGAAAATCAAGTAGAGGTGCAGCAAGTAGAAGAAAAGCCTGATTTTAAAATAGACGTAAGAGAATTAATGCAACTTATAATTGGCTTTAAGACACTTAAAGACATAGATAAAGTAGAGGCAGTGGAGTGGCATCAGAATAAAGAACATATTATGGAGTTATTTAAAGCGACTAGAAGTGAGGTAGCCTTATATGACTACTTCTAGATAAGGAGTGCGCCATGGAGAAGGACATTAAAGAAGAACTTAAAGCTATTAAAGAAGAGCTTAAAGTACAAAGAGCATTGCTGACGACACTTGATATTCAGTTTAAAAATTCTCCTTATAATCAAAATCCAGAGGCTATTAAACGTAAGAAACAAGCTATCATGGACAGAATAGAAAAGTTAGAGCAATTAAGGAACGAAAAGGCTGGTTTTTAATAAAATAATAGTACCATAAATTTTCAAATGACATAAAAGAGTAGACCGATAGAAGAAAGAAGGTGAGGATTTTGCAAGCAAGAAAACCTATCTTATTAGTAGATCAAGATGATGTGTTAGCAGAATATATCAAGGGAGTTACAGTAGAATTTAATAAAGAATATGATACAGATTTTACTATAGAAGATTGTGTAGACTGGGATTTAGTATCTATTTTTGGTGAGCAGATACTTGATGTCATGCATAGGCCAAAGCTGTTTAGAGAATTAGAGCCTGTACCCAATGCCGTTGAAGTCTTTGAGAGACTATATAAAAGTAATCTATTTGAGATGTATATTGTAACAGCGGCACATCCTTCATCTGTCGAGCCAAAAAATGAATGGATTAAAGAGTATATGCCATTTTTCCCACTTAATCATGTTATTGTATGTTCTAAAAAGCAAATGATCAAAGGTGATTATTTGTTAGATGATGGTTTGCATAATATTAAGGACTTTGCAGAAGCAGGGGGAACACCTATTATATTTGATAGACCGCATAATAGAAAAGAAGGCATAGACTATACGCGTATTGGCAATTGGTTAGAGTTTGAAGAGTGGATTATGAATGAATGCTATCCAGAGCAGTACGTACATTATTTTGAGAAAGAGGAAACTGCAATTTAAATTAAGAAAGGGCTGTGATGCAACGTACTTATAGGTTGCATCACAGCCCTTTTGTATAATTTCAAACAAAACACCCATAATACTTATAAATAGTGTCTTAAAGGGAGTGTGCTTGTTGAAAGAGTATAAGATTACAGGTATGACATGTGCGGCCTGTGCAAGGGCTGTAGAAAGAACAGTCAAGAAGTCAGAGGGTGTAGAAGAGGTTAATGTTAATATGGCTACAGAGAGATTAGTTATTACTTATAATCCGAAGGTTTTAGAAGAAAAGATGCTTATAGCAGCTGTTGAGAAGGTTGGCTATGGTGTTCTATTAGATGAGGCTGAGGAAGAATCTAGAGAGGACCAAATAGGAAAGCTTAAATTAAGATTTATACTTTCTCTTATTTTT
The DNA here is from genome assembly GCA_018883975.1 of Candidatus Niameybacter stercoravium. Classification (GTDB taxonomy): domain Bacteria; phylum Bacillota; class Clostridia; order Lachnospirales; family Cellulosilyticaceae; genus Zhenhengia; species Zhenhengia stercoravium. Next base: position 2,546 of record JAHLFD010000042.1, on the reverse strand, counting down.
GTTATACCTCTTTTTTATATTAGTATGGGGCATATGGTTGGCTTACCTTTACCCATGAGTTTAAATCCACAATTTAATCCCTTTAATTATGCATTTATTCAATTTGCATTCACTACACCTATTTTACTCATAGGTTATCGCTTTTTTGAAAAAGGATTTAAGGCACTCCTTAAGATGCTGCCTAATATGGACTCATTAGTAGCCATAGGGTCACTAGCAGCGTACCTATATGGTATCTTTGCTATTATACAAATTTCAGCCAGCAAGGTTCATTATGTACATCAGCTTTATTTTGAATCTGTAGGTGTTATTTTAACTTTAATTACGTTAGGTAAGTATTTAGAAGCTGTGAGCATAGGTAAAACCTCTAAGGCTATTGAAAATCTTATCAAGTTAGCACCAGAAACAGCTATTATCCTTAAAGATGGTAAACCTATAGAAGTGAGAGTAGAAGAGCTACAAGTAGGAGAAATTCTCTTTGTTAAGCCAGGAGAGCGTATACCCTGTGATGGCATCATTATAGAGGGAACTACTGCTATTGATGAATCTATGCTGACAGGGGAGAGTATTCCTGTAGAAAAGAAAAGCAAAGATAAAGTGATTGGGGGAAGTATCAATCAGACAGGTGCTATTAAATTCGAGGCAACAGAAGTTGGCAAAGATACAGCATTAAGTAAGATTATTAAGCTTGTAGAAGATGCACAGGGAAAGAAGGCACCTATTGCCAAGCTAGCTGATACGATTTCTAGCTACTTTGTTCCTATGGTCATAGTATTAGCCATCCTAGCTAGCATTGCATGGACTTTTGCAGGGGCAGATGTAGGTATTGCTATAGGAAAGGGAACAGATGTTGCCATAGAGTCTGCAAGTATTGTACTTATGCATAGTGACCCCATGGATGTACCATTAGCTATAGATTTAAGTAAGAAAACCATTAGAAATATTAGACAAAATTTATTCTGGGCATTTGGGTATAATACATTAGGGATTCCTGTGGCTATGGGCGTACTGCACATATTTGGAGGACCTCTTTTGAACCCAATGTTTGCAGCGGCAGCTATGAGCTTAAGTTCAGTTTCTGTAGTGCTTAATGCATTAAGGCTGAAAGGATATAAAATGAGGGTATAAAGAAATGAGCTAACGAGTGGGTCGAGTAAATAATCAAATATATAAGGAGGCATAAAGAATGAAAGTTAACATTGATGGAATGAGTTGTGGGCATTGTGTAGGACATATTAAGGAAGCACTAGAAGGTTTAAGTGGTGTGACTAAGATTGAGGTGAAGTTAGATGAAAAGGCTGCTTATGTAGAAGGAACAGTTTCTGATGAATCTGTAAGGGTGGCTATTGAAGAAGCAGGTTATAATGTACTAAGTATTGAAGATTAGAAAACGGGCTGCCATTATGGGCAGCCTTTTAATTTATAGAAGTGGTTTATTTTTGAGGGAATGTTGCTATAATACAAATTAGTAAGAATGAAACATTAAAAGGAGATTACTATGTATTTTGATTCACATGCACATTATAATGATGAACGTTTTGATGAAGATAGAGACGCACTTTTAAAGGATATACATGAAAAAGGTGTGGGCTATATTATAAATGTAGGGGCGGATATGCCTTCTTCTAGAGAAAGTATTGCATTAGCAGAAGAGTATGCATTTATCTATGCTGTAGTAGGAGTCCATCCTCATGAAGTGGATGAAATGACTCTAGGGGACCTTGAAGAGTTAGAAGAAATGACTATGCATCCTAAAGTTGTAGGTATTGGGGAGATTGGTCTTGATTTTTACTATAACCATTCTACAGAAGAAAATCAGCTTAAATGGTTTAAAATGCAGCTAGAATTAGCTAAGAAGTTAGACTTACCAGTAAGTATACATAGCAGAGATGCTTGTCAGCTTACTTTTGATACAATTGTAGCAAGTGGAGTTAAAGAAGGGGTAATCCATTGCTTTTCAGGCAGTCATGAATTAGCTAAAGAATATGTAAAACGTGGATTTTACATTGGAATAGGTGGATCTCTTACTTTTAAAAATGCTAGAAAAGCAGTAGAAGTAGTAGAGCATATTTCGTTAGATAAAATTTTAATTGAAACAGACTGCCCTTATTTGACACCAGTTCCTCATAGAGGTAAACGTAATGATTCTTCCTACTTATCTTATGTCATTCAAAAAATAGCAGAAATTAAAGGTGTTACGGAGGAAGAAATAGCTAAAATGACAATGGAAAATACAAAAAGGCTATTTAGAATAGAAAAATAGTCAGGCTATAGGATATAGATAATATCAAGGATGGAGACAAAAAAGTCTCCATTTTTTTATGGGTAAAAATTAAGAGGAAGATAAAATTAAAAAATCAAAGAAAGTATAGTATAGCTAAACTTGATGTATATTTATATAAAGATACAAAAATAGATAATAGGTATATTAATTATATAATTTTGGTAAATAATCTGGTTGGAGAGCTAAATTTTTAAATTTTAGTAATAGATTTTAAAAATGCGCATATAAATATTATTAAGTAAATGTTACAAAGTTGTTAAAT
>JAHLFD010000041.1:0-5677 GCA_018883975.1 Candidatus Niameybacter stercoravium | reverse complement strand
AATATTTTTGGTGACGATGCGCTTTAGGGAAACACCCGTTCCCATACCGAACACGTAGGTTAAGACTAAAGCGGCTGATGGTACTTGGCTGGAGACGGCCCGGGAGAGTAAGTGGTTGCCAAATTTATGCGCGAGTGGCTCAGTTGGTAGAGCATCTCCTTGCCAAGGAGAGGGTCGCGGGTTCGAGTCCCGTCTCGCGCTCTTTTTATTGCGTAAAATACAGAGTATCTTTTCTAGAAGATACTCTGTATTTTTTTATTTAAATTATCTATACTAAAACTATAAAATTGGATTTCTAAGGAGAAGAAAATGGTTGTAGGTCTATGTAAGTTAAAACTTTATGCGCCTTGGGTACATTCTCTTAAAGAAAAAAGAATGATTGTAAGAAGTTTAGTAGGAAAAGTAAGAAGTAAGTTTTCTATTTCTATTTCAGAAGTAGAAGCTTTAGATATGCATCAGACAGTTATTTTAGGGCTAAGTATAGTAACAAATGAAACTAAAATTGCAGATACTTTATTAGATCAAGTTATTTCTTATATACAAGAGAACACTGAGGCAGAATTACTAGATATTGATAAAGAAATTATTACAGACTTTTAAAACATCTGATTTATCATCAGATGTTTTTATTTTTGCCAATCAACTATTGGTTGCATAGCTTAGTTTGAGAGCACTACTGACAGTTGATTGCATATATAAGAGCCTTTTGGTAAGCTGAGTCTATACTACACAAGAGGTGAGAAATGATGAACATTAACAATATGGGTGTTTTTATAAGTGAACTAAGAAGAGAAGCAAATATGACACAGTTTGAGTTAGCAGAGATTTTACATGTTTCCCATCAAGCTGTATCTAAATGGGAGAGACTTGAATCTTTACCTGATATTACGATGTTACCTTTGCTAGCTGAGACCTTTAATATTACAGTAGATGAGTTATTAAAAGGGGAGAGAGAAGCGCAGACAGAAAGAAGTGAAGAAAAGACGAAAGTAGAGGTCTTCGTTGGAGATATTGTAATTGATAAAATTGACCAAGCAAAAGTAGCCTTAAAAGAATTAGAAAATGTACAAGATATTCTAGAAAGCATTGCGCCTCTTACAAAGCCGAAGGTCTTTGAAGAGATTATAGAAGGGGTGAATATAGATTTAGAAGGTATTAGTGGGTTTCTTCCTTTTTTAGGCGCAGAAGCGTTAGAGGAGATTATTCATAAAGTAATAGAAGAGGGAGATTTAAATAAGGTAGATGAAGGAACTTATCCTTTCTTAAAGGCCGAGCACAAAGATATGCTTATTGACTATTATATAGCGGAAGAAAAAGAGTGGGATGAAATAGAAGATATTTATCCTTTCTTAAGTGCTAATCAGCAAGAAAAGTTAATGGAACATTTCATGTCTCATTGGATGAAGGATGAATTAGAGGGTTTATATCCTTTTATGACACTAGAGCTTAGAAATTCACTTATAGATCTGGTTATAACAAGGGGAGAATATGAAATGATAGAAAGTCTCATACCTTTTCTAAATGCAGAGCAAAAGGATAAGGTTATTGATCATGCTAAAGAAGAAGGGGTAAAAAAGCGTGTTATGGAAAACTGGGCACCTTTCCTAAATCAGAAGCAACTTAAAAAATTATTATTTGACAATCTATAAAATGAGTCTATAATAAAAATTGAACTGAATAACAGGGGTGCTAAAACCTTTTTGGCTGAGATTGAATGAAATGGCATTCTAGACCCTTATAACCTGATCCAGGTAATGCTGGCGTAGGAAATCTAACTTTCAAAGAGAGTCTCTATAGGTATATACATATTTTTAGGATAGGTGTATCTATAGGGTGATGAAATGCGCAGCTTAAGCTGCGCATTTTTTATATTATAGGAAGTAAACACGAAAGTTGTGCACATGACTCACATGAAAAACGTATAAAGTGTGGATAAATACGCTAGTAAACAACAAATATGTGAATAAAGGAGAATAAGAAAATGGAACAGTTTAATGCAAGTTTAGCTATTCAAGTATTGCCTAAAGTAGAAGGTGAAGAAGTAATCCGCGTAGTAGATGAGGTCATTGCATACATAAAATCTACAGGGCTTAATACTTTTGTAGGACCTTTTGAAACAACCATTGAGGGAGATTTTGATCAACTTATGGATATTGCAAAGGAGTGCCAAAAAATATGTATTCGCGCTGGTGCACCAAGTGTTATGAGTTATATGAAGGTAGCTTATAATCCAGGTGAAGGGGTATGGTCTATTGATAAAAAAGTTACAAAACATCACGAATAAGCTTTATGCATCGGGACTTATAATAGGACTTATCCTAATTTGGCAAGTGGTATGTTCATTAGAGCTTGTACCAGGCTATATGCTACCATCACCTATTCAGGTTATGCAGGCCTTCATAAATGAGTTTAACGTCTTAATGGGACATTTAATGATTTCACTAAGTGAGGCATTTTTAGGACTTGGGGTAGGGATTTTAGTTGCATTTATTTTGGCAGTAGTGATGGATCATTACAGGGGGCTTCATAAATCACTTTACCCTCTTTTAATCATTTCACAGACAGTACCCGTTATCGCTATTGCGCCATTACTTGTACTGTGGATGGGGTATGGTATGGCCCCTAAGGTAATGGTTATTTTCTTAGTATGCTTTTTCCCTATTACCATTAGTTTATTAGATGGTTTTAAGGAGGCAGATAGAGATACTATTAGACTTATGAAGTCTATGGGGGCAAATGCTAAGCAGATTTTCTGGCATATTAAACTACCTTGTGCACTTCCAGGCTTTTTAGCAGGTCTTAAAGTATCTGTAAGTTATGCAGTTATAGGCGCTGTTGTTGCAGAATGGCTCGGGGGTACAGCTGGCCTTGGTGTATACATGACAAGGGTAAGAAAGTCTTATGCCTTTGACAAGATGTTTGCAGTTATTTTCCTAGTAAGTTTAATAAGTTTAGTACTTATGAAGTTAGTTAGTCTGCTTGATAGGAAGATTATGCCATATAAGAGGATACAGAACAAAAAATAAAATAAAGAGATTGAACATAAATAACAAGTAGATAATCGAGAGATTAAATAAAAAATGAACTTCGTAATACATAGAAGTACTAATAAATAGAAGGAGTACACCATGAAAAGAAAATTAATGAGTATGCTTATGGCGGGGCTACTTGCTTTTGGTATGGTAGGATGTAGTGCTAGTAAAGCAGATAATAATGTAACTGTTGTACTAGATTGGGTACCTAATACAAATCATACGGGTTTATATGTAGCCTTAGAAAAAGGATTTTATAAAGATTTAGGATTAAATGTAGAGATTATGCAGCCGCCAGAAGGAGGAGCCTTATCGCTAGTGGCAGCTGGTAAAGCAGAGTTTGCAGTATCTTTCCAAGAGGAAATAGGACCAGCCTTAACATCAGAAAATCCACTTCCAGTAGTAGCGGTTGCAAGCATTATTGACCATAATGTATCGGGGATTATTTCACTTAAAGAAAAAGGTATTGATTCACCAAGTAAGCTTGAGGGTAAACGCTATGCTTCATGGGATACACCTTTTGAGAGAGCCATTTTAACGAATATTGTTGAAGGAGATGGCGGAGACTTCTCTAAAGTGGAACTTATTCCAAATACAGTGACAGACGTTATTTCTGCACTTCAAACAGATATTGATGCTGTATGGGTATACTATGGTTGGGATGGAATTGCTACAGAGCTTGCAGGCCTTGATACAAATTATATAGCTTTTAGAGATATTAATCCTGTATTTGACTTCTATACACCAGTTCTTGCATCAGGTACAAAATATCTTGAAGAAAATGAAGAAGAGGCTAAAAAGTTCTTAGAGGCTACAGCTAAAGGTTATGAATATGCTATTGCAAATCCAGAAGAGGCAGCAGAGATTTTAGTAAAACATGCACCAGAAGTAGATTTAGAACTTGCAAAAGCAAGTCAGGCATTTTTAGCAAATGAATACCAAGCAGAGAAAGCAAGCTGGGGAACCATTGATGAAACAAGATGGACTACCTTCTATGACTGGATGTATGAAGAAGGACTTATTGGTGAAGATTTAGGTAGCCAAGGTTTTACAAATGCCTATTTACCACAATAGGTGATAAGTATGTATTTTAAAGCTGAACATATTTGTAAAAGTTATGATGGAAGAAAGATCATAGAAGATATTTCCTTAGAGCTTAAAGAAGGTGAGCTGGTATCTCTATTAGGGATAAGTGGTATAGGAAAGACTACTTTATTTAATATTTTATCAGGACTTGAAAAGCCTGATAGTGGTCATATTTATTTAGGGGATAAAGATATAACGGGGCAGACAGGTATTGCAAGCTATATGCAACAAAAAGACTTACTTATGCCATACAAAACTATTATTGATAATGTAAGCCTTCCTCTTTTACTTAAAGGTATGTCTAAGAGAGAAGCTCGGGAGAAAGCAAGCACTTACTTTAAGCAATTTGGTTTAGAGGGAACTAAGACACAGTATCCTATTCAGCTATCAGGAGGCATGAGGCAAAGAGCAGCACTTCTTAGAAGCTATTTATTCAGTAGTAAGTTGATGCTATTAGATGAGCCTTTTAGTGCCTTAGATGCTATTACTAAACATCATATCCATGATTGGTATTTAGAGATTATGAAAGAGATGAGAAGTCCAACCCTTTTTATTACCCATGATATTGATGAAGCAATTTTACTTTCTGACCGTATTTATATTATGGCAGGGAATCCTGGAAGGCTTACAAAGATGTTTACTATTGAAGGAGCAAAAATTTCTACAGATGATTTTACAACTTCAGAGGTTTTTATAACTTATAAAAAGGAAATTCTAAAGGCGATTAAAGAAGCTTAAAATAAATTAAATAAAAACAGGGGCTACTACATAATATGTAGATTAGTCCCTGTTTTTGTAAAAGAGCATATAAAAGTAAGCATTGTTAAATGCGGATGAGTGTATTAGGATCTGCAATAATTTCTTCTAATCCAGCTAGTTTTGCAACGTCCCAGTAGGCATCATGATTGAAGGTACAGTAAAGAGCATTGGTTACAATAAGTACTTTCTTTTCAGTGTGTACTTCATAGATCAGATCATTACCAATTTTAATTTTATTTAAAGGACCCTTAATGTATTTTGTAAAGATTTTATCATCATATTCTATTTCAGTGCGCTCATCAAGTAAAAATTTTATGAAATCTTTTTTATCCATATACGTTCCCTTCCTTCAGAAAAAATGATTTATGTTATTAGTGTATCCTAAATAAGAGTAAATAATTATTAACTTTATGGGTTATACTAAGATAAGTTCCAATAAAAAGAAAAAAAAACTAAAAAAATGTAAAAAACCTATTTACATACGTCAATATATATGCTAAACTAACGAAGTAGTCAAGAGACGGCCCATTGGTCAAGCGGTTAAGACACCGCCCTTTCACGGCGGTAACAGGAGTTCGATTCTCCTATGGGTCATTTATATATGGTGGGGATAGCTCAGTTGGTTAGAGCGCCAGATTGTGGCTCTGGAGGCCGTGGGTTCGAATCCCATTCTCCACCCTATATATACCTTAATTATAAAATAAATATTGCATATGAATGACATAGGGTTATCGCCAAGCGGTAAGGCACAGGATTTTGATTCCTGCATTCGGAGGTTCGAATCCTCCTAGCCCTGTTTC
>JAHLFD010000040.1:0-7100 GCA_018883975.1 Candidatus Niameybacter stercoravium | reverse complement strand
ATATTATATTTTTCATTATTTTCAATAGCTTTATGCTTAGTGTTATAAAAACGTAAAAAAGCAAGCTTCTATATTAAGCTTGCTTTTTTATCTTATTTCGACTAACTGATTTTCCTAATAGTTTTTTTCATCACTCTTTTAATATCTTTAACCATATCCTTCATAGCAGAACGAGTTTTGTTCATCGCAAATCCCTCCTAAAAATGATGAATAACTACACTATTATTATAAGCAGTTTCTTCTTATTTATAATGTACTTTTCATTCCTTAAAAGTTTAAAATTCCCACTTTTGATTTTTTAAATTTATCAGTCATAATCTTGTCCATTTTTTAATATATTTAACATAGGAATTCGTTTATATACTAAGGGGGAAAATCATATGGCAAAGAATAAAAGAGGCCCATGGGCTAAGAAAGAGAAAAACTGGCGTGGAACATGTCCACTTTGTGGTAGACCACGTGTAAAACTACTATGGGATAAAGATAAAACAAAGATTTGTAAACGTTGCGCTGCTAAAAAACTTTAAGACAAAGGGCTTTTGCCCTTTATTTTTTTTATAGATTGGATTAAAATAGAGATAATATAAACAAATGAATTCTTTTTGAATAATAGAGAGGTATTATTTATGTCAAATGAAATAAATACATCCAACTTTGTCAAAAACATCGTTGTTGATGACCTGAATACAGGTAAACATAAAGAAATTATTACTCGTTTCCCACCTGAACCAAATGGCTACCTTCACATTGGACATGCTAAGTCTATCTGCCTTAACTTTGGTTTAGCAGATGAATTCGGTGGTAAAACAAATCTTCGTTTTGACGATACAAACCCTGTAAAAGAAGATACAGAGTATGTAGAATCTATTAAAGAAGACGTAAAATGGCTCGGGTTTGACTGGGATAACCTTTACTTCGCATCAGATTACTTTGATATCATGTATGAGAAAGCTATCCTTCTTATTAAAAAAGGCCTTGCTTACGTTTGTGACCTTACACCAGAACAAATGCGTGAGTACCGTGGTACACTTAGTGAACCAGGTAGACCAAGTCCATATAGAGATCGTTCAGTAGAAGAGAACTTAGACCTTCTTGAACGTATGAAAAACGGTGAGTTCCCAGATGGTTCTAAGGTTCTTCGTGCAAAAATTGATATGGCATCACCAAATATCAATTTCCGTGACCCTATCATTTATCGTATTGCACATGCTACTCACCATAATACAGGTGATAAATGGTGTATCTACCCTATGTATGACTTCGCTCATCCATTAGAAGATGCTATTGAAGGTATTACACACTCTGTATGTACATTAGAATTTGAAGACCATAGACCTCTCTATGACTGGTTTGTTCGTGAATGCGAGATGGAAAGTGTTCCTCGCCAAATTGAGTTTGCACGTCTTAACATGACAAATACTGTTATGAGTAAACGTAAACTTAAACAACTTGTTGATGAGTGTGTAGTTGATGGATGGGATGACCCTCGTATGCCTACTATCGCAGGCCTTAGAAGACGTGGTTATACACCAGAAGCTATTCGTACATTCTGCCGTGAAATCGGTGTATCAAAAGCTGATTCTACAGTAGATAGTCAAATGCTCGATTACTTCCTTCGTGAAGACTTACTTCCAAAAGCACCACTTCTTATGGCAGTTATGCGCCCTCTTAAATTAGTTATTACAAACTACCCAGAAGGCCAAACTGAAATGCTTGAAATTGAAAACAATGCTAAAGATGAGACAAAAGGTACACGCCTTGTACCATTCTCACGTGAGATTTACATTGAACAAGAAGACTTCATGGAAGAACCAGTTAAGAAATACTTCCGTCTTTTCCCAGGTAATGAAGTTCGTCTTAAAGGCGCTTACTTTGTTAAATGTACAGACGTTATTAAAGATGAAGATGGCAATGTAGTAGAAGTACACTGTACTTACGATCCAGAAACTAAAAGTGGTTCAGGCTTTACAGGCCGTAAAGTTAAAGCTACAATCCACTGGGTAAATGCTGCTGATGCTATACCTTGTGAATTTAGATTATATGAACCTCTTATTTTAGATGATGTACCAGAAAATGAAGGTAAACACTTCTTAGAACAAATTAATCCAAACTCTATGGAAGTTATTCAAGGTTACATCGAATCAACGGGTGTTCAAGGTATTAAACCTTTAGATAAATTCCAATTTGTACGTCACGGTTTCTTTACTGTAGATACTAAATACTCTACTGAAGAAAAACCTGTATTCAACCGTATCGTACCACTTAAGAGTTCTTTTAAACTTAGTTAACGTTTCCTTTCCATTTTATAGAAAAACACCCACCCTATATATCCTATAAGGTGGGTGTTTTATTAGGCATATAAAAAAGACAGAAGTCCCCCAACTCCTGTCTTTTCTATATGTTAGCATCCTCTAGTGCTAACTTGTCCGATTTAAGTACTAAATAGCATTACCCTCTTTACTTTTAAAACTTTTTCTATTATAACCTTATAAAACAATTAAATACCCTAAAAGTTAACTGCTGTTTTATCATGTCCTACGATTAAATCATCTGGACCTTGCGCTACTACTGTTTTATCATGCCCTACGATTAAATCGTCTGGACCTTGTGCTACTACTGCTTTATCGTGTCCTACGATTAAATCATCTGGACCTTTTAATTGTGATAGTTGTCCCCCTACCGTACAGGTTACTAATAAAAGTGTAGATATAATTGTTACATACTTTTTCATATTATTACTCCTCTACTTTCTTATAATAGTTAACTTATACCTTATATTAACTTTTTTTTAAAAAAATTGTAACCCAATTTAAGTTGGGTTTATTGCTTACTAAAGAAAGGCGGCACATTAAAATGTACTACAATCTCAAAGGATTTGGTGAAGCTCTTAAAGAAATCCGCCATAAAATACATCTAACACAAAAAGATATTAGTATGAAAGTCTCAATTAATCTTGAAACATTAAGAAAAATTGAAAATGGGCTGGTTCTACCTAAGCAAGAAACTCTAGATTTACTCTCTTCTGCACTTAATATGGATATTGCAGAGCTCTTTTTAACTTATCGTATGGATGATTATGATGAGCTAGAAGATTTGAAAAGAGAGTTAGATTTTCACTTAGATGGCAATAATTATTCATTACTTCAAGAAGACCTTATCCAATTAAAAAAATTAGCCACACATAATATGAATCATTTTTTCAGAAATCAAGTCCTACAACTTATTGCTTTAACTGAAGGCGTACTCCTAGAGCTTAGAGAAAAACGTTATGATTTACAAATAGAATGTTATATACAAGCACTCTCCTATACCATCGAGAATTTTAATTTAGAGCATTATCAAACTTATTATTATAATGAATTAGAACTCCGTCTCCTTATGAACATTGGTCTAGCTAAATATAACTTAGAAGATGTTTCACACTGTGTTGAAATACTTCTTTTCTGCAGTAATTTTTCTAAAAAAAATATTGATATTGCCTCTTCTAACCTTTTAGCTAAACTCCATTATAATTTATCTTATACGTTTCATCGTATAGACCTACACGAAAAGGCTTTAGAACATGCTAATCTAGGTATACAATATGCAGTCTCTAACCGCTCTATTGCCTTTCTTGCACATCTTTACTTCCGTAAGGGGATTGCACAATTCCACTTAGATATTCCTCAGCATCTAGAAACGCTTCAATATGCCAAAAACCTCTTTCTTATTTCTAATCATGAGGACCTTTACCATCAAATGCAAGAATCCTGTAAAGTACACTATGGTATTATTCTATAAATACATAAAATTATCGTTATCTAATTATATAATTGTATTATAAAAAGGCTATCTCATGAGATAGCCTTTTTATTTGTATTATTGAACCGTATAACTGAATTGTACACCTGCATTACCTGCAAATACTACATAGCCATTTTCCGGTAATGTTACTGTTGTATTTCCACTAATATATGTATTGTCTACTAATTGTCCATGCATATCATAAACCATTGCTGCGCCATTTGCCGGCATAGTAAGCGCTATGGTCTTATTTGCTAATGCTGCTGGTACTGTAAACCATCTTGCATAACCTTCTTCTCCAATGGTACAGATTGCTTCTGTAGCATTTGCTAAATCTGGTATAGCATCTTCACTGATTGTAGTATAGCCACCTATTTTTGCATACTCTACTTGGTCCTTCTCAAAGATTTGGATATCTTGAAGGTCACGTCCACTCATACCTGGTATTTGTATAGCGCTTTGTGCATTATTAGCATCTATCATCTTATTTCCCATTACATACCCTGGTAAGTAACTATCTAACATAAGCAAACTAGCAGGCATAGTTAAGTACACTTGAGAGCTATATTTTTCATCTATGATGAAGTATTTCTTACCATTTCTTGCTTGCCATGCTGCATTTACTTCTTCTGATACTTCATTAGGCTCCATCTTTTGAAGTTGATAATCAGAAATTGCCATTTCGCCTATACCTGGTAAATTTCCATATCCTTTAGCCCATAAATATTTATGGCCATTACTTTCTTCTACAACTTGAACCTGTGTACTGCCATCAGGACTTACAAAAACCCCTTCTGTTGTATAGATAAAAGTTTGCTCTGGAACAGGCATTGTAAGTGCTTTTAATATAAGCTCCCCTGTTTCTTTTATTTGTACTTCATATGCAGCACCACCCATTGCCATATAAATACCTGACTCTGATATAAGCTCTTTAGGCATATCAGCTTTAACTGGAGCTACTGGTGTTTTAACTGGTTTTATTTCATCAATAATTCCCTTAGTTTTAAGTTGTTCTAAAAGCATAGTAGTCGCTAACATCTGATCATAAGTACTTGCACCACCTGATGATACCACTGCAGCTGCCATATTATGTTCTGGAAGTACGATTAAGCTACCATGGTAAAGCTGAGTATCTCCACCTTTTACAAGTGCTTTGATACCATACTCATTGAAAGGATAAACATTCATATTATCCCATCCAAGCCCGTACTCAAAACTATTGTCTCCATCTTTTACCCAGATACCTTTTTCAGCTTCATTAGTTTCTATAGCTTTTAAGGCATTTTCACTTAAAATATCTTCTTGTCCATGCATGAAAATTTCTGAGAACTTACAAAGGTCCTCAGCTGTTGCATAAATACCTCCCGTACCAATCACATTTACACTTTCTACTGGAAGCTCGCCATTATAAGTAGGATAATATGCCTTAGCTAATGCATTTGTATCAAATTCGTCTATAGGCGTCTTAGTATTTGTAAGGCCAAGTGGCTCTGTAAATGCCTTATGTATAAAACTTGTAAAGTCCACACCACTTACACGTTCTACTAAAATTTGTGCAAGTGTAAAACCATCATTACAGTATACGCTGTAAGCGCCTGGGTCAGCTTTTAATCTTTGCTCTTCTAGCTGTGTAAGTAAAGAATCTACTGCATATGTATCGGCATCATTAAATAAGAATGAGCTTCTGAAACTAGACCCCATAAGCCCTGATGAATGATTTAGTAGCATACGTGGGGTAATATCTTTATAACGTTCATCTGCCATTTTAAATTCTGGTATGTAGGTTGTAAGCGGCGTATCTAGGTCTATTTTTCCTTCATCTACAAGCTGCATAACAGCTGCAGTTACATACATCTTACTAATAGATCCTATACCATACATCGTTTCATTTGTTAATGCTTTATTCTCTGATTTACTATATACACCAGTATTACCCGATAGTACGATTTCCCCTTCATCTATTAATGCATACTGCATACTTGTTCCGCCAGGCATTGTATTTAACATGCTTGCTTTTCCTGATATAACCTGTTCTAAACTGGTTATGGCTACAACTGGTACTTCATTCGCCATCACTACAGCAGGATTCATACTACTTAAAGTAAGTGCTGCAATTAATAAAGCAACTAATTTTTTCTTCATATTTATCATCTCTTTTCATTTTTTAGACTTACTTCTCTATTATATATTTTTCTTGAAAATTATGCTATAATTTTCCAAACTAAAAGAGGGAGGTATACTATGTCTATAAATTGGATTTGCCCAAAGTGCGGCAATGCACACTGCGAAACAGATCAGTTTCAAGCAACTGGAGGGACATTTGCTAAAATGTTTGATATACAAAATAAACGCTTTACAACACTTACTTGTACACGCTGTAAATATACTGAGCTTTATAAAGCAGATACAGATGAACTTAGCAATATACTAGACTTCTTTATTGGTAGTTGATATAAGAAAAGGAGTAGGTTCCTTTATGGGACCTACTCCTTTTTATTAAGCTAATTTATCTTCAAAAATTTCTACTTTAATTTTTTCTTTTAAACTTTCAATATGATTACCGAATGCTTCATATTGTTTATCTTGAAGTGCTCCAGCTTTAGCTTGCTCTTTAACTTCTTCTAATGTTTTTACAACTGGCTCTGGTTGAACATTTGTTGCTTTAATTAAATGCCATCCAAATTGTGTTTTAACAGGATCTGATACTTCACCTTCTCCAAGTTCTTTAGCACCTGCTAAGAAATCTGCATCATAAGTTGGTGAATCGTATGCAATAAATCCGCCTAAGCTTCCACCTGTTTCTTTTGTTCCGTCTGTACCGTATTCAGCAGCAAGTTCTGCGAAATCTTTACCTTCATCATATTGTTTTTTGATATCTTTTGCTTCCTCTTCTGTGGCAACTAAGATATGAGCCATTTCAGCACCTGCTGGTTGTGTGAACTTAGAAATATTAGCATCATAGTAAGCTTTAACTTCATCATCTGTCACATCAATATCTGCTGTTACTTTTTCAAGTGTTTTTGCAATAATTAAATTTTCTTTAATAAATTGTGTATAGCTTTCTAATGTTAAACCTTCTTGTTCCATAGCTGCTGTAAATGCTTCTTCTGATTCAAAGTTCGCTTTTACTTTATCGATTTCTGCATTTACTTCATCATCTGATACTTCAATTTCAAAATCTTTAGCGTCTTGAACAAGTAATTTAGACTCAATTAAGTAATCAAGAATTGCTTTTTGTTGCTCTTTATAGAAAGTCATAGCTTCTTCATTATTTTTGTAGTCTTCCCCAAATTGCATCATAAGTAGTTGCTCAAGGT
>JAHLFD010000039.1:0-14243 GCA_018883975.1 Candidatus Niameybacter stercoravium | reverse complement strand
AATCGATGCATTCCTGATTGGGCATGACCATGAAACAGTTCAAGAAGAGATTAATGGTGTAACTATTGCTGCACCTATGAAAGATAGAGAAGTCGTACGCTTTGATATTCAGCTTATTAATAAAGATGGTAAATGGGAAGTAATACATACATCTTCTACTATTTTACCACTTAAAGATTATGAGCCAGATCCAGTTACAACAAAAGCTACAGAAAAATATCATAATGAAACAATGGAATTCTTAAAAGACTCTATTGGCGAAGCTACAGAAGATTTCCATCCAGCTTCAGAAGTAAAAGGCATTCCAGAAGCACAAGTAAGAGATACAGCACTTATTGACCTTATTAACAAAGTGCAGTTAGAAGCAACAGGTGCAGATGTAGCTGCAGCAGCACTTTTTAGATCTACTTCTAACTTACCAAAAGGTGAGTTAAACTTTGCTAATGTATTTGATATTTATCAATATGCCAATACTTTAGTTGGTGTAGAAGTAACAGGTAAAGAATTAAAAGCTTATATGGAATGGTCAGCTGCTTATTACAATACTTATAAACCAGGTGATTTGACCATTAGCTTTAATCCAACTATTCGTGGTTATGCTTATGATATGTTTGAAGGCGTAGACTATGAGATTGATATTAGTAAGCCAGTAGGTAGTCGTATTACAAATGTTATGTATAAAGGCGAGCCTCTTGCAGATGATACGGTACTTAAACTTGCTATTAATGATTACCGTTATAGTGGTATTGGACCAGATGGTGAAAAGCTTCTATCAGGAACACCTTATATAGAATCTGCACCAAAAGCTCTTAGAACTTATATTAAAGAGTATATTCAAAAAGAAGGTACGATTACCCCAGTTACAAACAACAACTGGAAGATTATCGGCACCAATTGGGATGAAGAGCTTCGCGCTATAGCAGTAAAAGCTGTCAATGACGATGTACTAACTATTCCAAAATCATCAGATGGTCGTACAGAGAATGTAAGAGCCATTACAGAAGCAGATTTGATTCATGCAGGGCTTCATCCAACTTATAAAGACTATATGGCAATCATCCACACTAATGATACCCATACACGTATTGAAGTAGGAGACGGGATGGGATTTGCACGTGTTGCAACCAAAGTGAATAACATGCGTGAAAGCTATGGCGAGGACCACGTACTTGTGCTTGATGCAGGTGATACACTTCATGGACTTCCTATTGTAACCACAACAAAAGGTGAAGCTATGACCAAGATTTTAAATACTATTGGGTATGATGCTATGGCATCAGGTAACCATGATTATAACTATGGCTATGAACGCCTTATAGAACTTGATAAACTTATGGGCGGAAAAGTTTTATCCGCTAACGTTGTGAAAGCTGATGGCACACCTCTTCTTACACCTTATATCATTAAAGAAGTAGCAGGTAAAAAGGTTGCTATCTTTGGACTTTCAACACAAAGCACAACTTATCAAACACATCCTAAAAATGTAGCAGGACTTACCTTTAAATCACCTAGTGAAGTAGCAGGAGAAATGGTAAAAGAACTTGAAGGTAAGGCAGATATAATTATTGCTCTTACACATTTAGGCTCTTATGAAGATGAAGCAGTAGAAACAAGTTTTGATGTAGCAGAAAGCGTAAAGGGAATCGACCTTATTGTAGATGGACATAGTCACACTGTTTTACCAGAAGGTAAGAAAATAGGAGATACCCTTATTGTTCAAACAGGGGAGTATACAGAGGAGCTTGGTCAGGTTAATTTCTATTTCAAAGAAGATGGTACCTTTGATATAGTACCAATGATTCTTACAAAACAAGAAGGTATGAGTCTTAGCGAAGATGATGCTGTAAAAGCAGTAATTGAAGAAATTAAGAAAGATTTTGAAGTGATTACTTCAGAAGTAGTAGGCCAAACAGATGTGAAACTTGTAGGTGAAAGAGAAGTTGTACGTAAAGGTGAAAGTAATATGGGTAACCTTATAACCAATGCACTTCTTGAAACTACAGGAGCAGATGTAGCCCTTACAAATGGTGGAGGTATTCGTGCTTCTATAGAAAATGGCGATATTACAAAGAAAGATGTTATTACCGTTTTACCATTTGGTAACTATGGTGTTATGATTGAAGTAACAGGTCAGAATATTAAAGATGCCCTTGAAGTAGGTGTAGCTAAATACCCAGAAGCAAACGGTGCCTTTAGTCATGTAGCTGGCATGAGCTATACCTTTGATCCTTCAAAAGAAGTAGGTAGCAGAGTGGTAGAAGTTTTAGTAGGCGGCAAACCACTCGATCTTAAAGCAACTTATAAGCTCGCAACCAATGACTTTATTGCAGCTGGTGGTGATAACTACACCATGTTTGAAGGATGCAAGAGTTTAGGAGAATTCTCTGCTCTTGATGAAATTGTTATTGAGTATTTGCAAACAAAGGGAACAGAAGGCACGGAACTTCAAAATAGAATTAATGCTGTAGAACCAGAAGTCGGAACACAGCCAGTAGAGCTTGGCCAGGCAGCATAGGCTTATTCGTTTCATTTAATTTTATACAAACTAGGAAAGGTGCAGCGTGCGGGCTGAATAGTCGTAGGCTGCGCTTTTCATTTCTTATATTTTTATGACATGAACAAAGGAGGCATAAGCATACCTTGGAGCAGAGCATATGTGCACGCGCGCCATGGGGGTATTTTTATACCTTTTTATAGATTAAAGGAGGACTAAGGCCATGAGACTAAGAAAATAACGCACGAGGTGTGAGTCATCATAATCTCGTGCTCATTCGTGCCTAACGAAACAGAATAAAAGGAGATTATGTTATGAATAAAAGAGGAATAATAGTCGGTTTAAATAAAGATAATCAAGTAGATTATACAGAATCTATGGTTGAACTTGAGAATTTATGTGAGGCATGTGATATACAGGTGGTAGTACATGTGGTGCAGAATGCTAAGAAGGTCAATGCCAAATATTATATTGGAAGTGGTAAACTTGAGGAACTGGCTTATTTAAGAGCTGTGCAGGAGATAGACATTGTAGTTTTTAATAATGAACTGTCTGCTTCTCAGATTAAAAATATTGAGGATGCAGTAGGCTGTAGAGTAATTGATAGAACAGTGCTCATTCTAGATATATTTGGTGAGCGTGCTAAAACACATGAGGCTAAACTTCAAGTAGAAGTAGCAAGCCTTGAATATGCCCTGCCAAGATTAATTGGTGCAAATGAAAATTTAGGCAGACAAGGTGGCGGTGTAGGGACTAAAAATAAAGGGGCTGGGGAGAAGAAGCTAGAGTTAGATAGAAGACAGGTAGAAGAAAAAATTGCTGCGCTTAATAAAGAACTTGAGAAGTTAAAAGGTCAGCGCACCACTCAGCGTAACAAGAGAAGAAAATCTCATTTGCCTACTGTAGCACTTGTAGGCTATACCAATGCAGGTAAGTCCACTATTATGAATCAGTTAGTGAGTCAGTTTAATAAAGGTGAAGAAAAGCTTGTATTTGAAAAAAATATGCTCTTTGCTACACTTGAGACTTCTGTTAGAAGTATTAAATTACCTGATCATAGAGCCTTTTTGCTTTCAGATACCGTAGGGTTTGTAAGTAACTTACCACATCATCTTGTAAAAGCCTTTAGATCAACTTTAGAGGAAGTATGTGAAGCCGATTTATTAATTCATGTTGTCGACCTTTCTAGTCCACATTATAAGAAGCAGATAGAAGTAACTAATGAAACTTTAAAACAAATAGGTGCAGAGCATGTACCTATGATTTATGTCTATAATAAAGTAGATTTAATAGATGAACTTGAAATGGATAGTATAGAGCAGGAAGGTATTAAAATTTCTGCCAAGCAGAATAGGGGAATGGAAGCCCTTATAGAAACAATATGTGAGAAAGTCTTTGCAGAATATATAAAGACTCAGTTGTTTATTCCTTATAAAGATTTAAATCTTCTCTCTAAGATTAATGAAGACTGCATGGTAAAAGGGCAGGCTTATAAGGAGGAAGGGGTTGTACTGGATATTGAATGTATGACCACCTACGCAGATAAATATAGAGATTATGCAAAAGCATAGGTAGAAATTTAAAACATTATAAGCCAGCACAAAACCATCCCCACTTGAAATTGATGGTACTGTGCTGGCTTTTTGTGTGGCAATATATAAACCCAAAGATCATTGCTAATGAGATAAAAGAGAAGAAGCGTTTTCTTAAGTAAACTATACAGGCTAGATGAGATATCCATAGGGTTATTAGTGATAGGGATGATTAGAGCATGTATCACGGCAATGATATGGAGATAACATGTAGCTGGTAGCGTTTAGCGTCTGATAAGGCTTATAACTCTTATGGAGTTAGATAAATCTTAAGGATATATATAAGGATAGGCTCTTTAATAGGATGCCACAACTTCTATTAAAGAGTTGGTCGTAAACCAGCATGTAAAGTATTAGAAGGGGGACTAATACATTTGCAAATGCGGCGTACAACATATAGGAATAAAAACGACCTAGGATTTGTTTTATCTCTATACTCTATATATACGGACGAGTAGTAAAAATGCGTCATAAAATTTTTGATAGATTAAGTGAAATGCTCTTTATATAATAAAAGAAGAGTAGAATTACAAAAGATGGTAGGTTTATAAATTAGAAAAAAGTAAAAGGAGTAGAAAATATGAAAGAAAAACTTATTTGTCCAGATTGTCATAATCAAGAAGTAGAAGAAATCAATGCTTGTGGTGCAAGTAATTATTTCTGTAATCATTGTAAAAAACTTATTTCTAGCGCACGTGTGAAAGAAGCCAATGCACATAAAGATCGTGAAGTAGAGTAAATAAAATAAGAACTATGCTACAGGGCATAGTTCTTATTTTATTTAATAATCCAAGCATTGTTGATATAACGCTCGTGGCCTAGACTTGGTTTGTTCACATAGTCATCCTTATAGTACATAACAGTAGAGCTGCCACCATCTAGCATAGCTGCATTGATGCAGCCTTCATCATAAAGGGTGTTTTGAAGGACGTCTAAGTCTGTACCAAGGCTATGTCCCGGCTGTCTACCATCTATACAGAGGAAGAGCACTTCACCTGTTTTACGCTGACCAATAGCTGTACGAGGGGCAATCCCCCAACCACCTGTACCTTCTTTAATAGTTTTTTCACCATTCACAATGAGGAAAGGTCTAAAGTCTACAGCATCTCTAAGGTTAGCATCCAGGGCTTCTTGCTTTGTCATTTTGCCAAGGACAAGGACATTGTCCTTATTAAAGCCAATGACACTATGTTTCATATTGCCATTAGATTGAATGAGCTCGCTGTTTACAATAAGAAGTCCAGCTGGTGTGCCGCCATTTGAGTCATAGTTAGGACCATCTACAAAGCCACCTGCATTAATACCAGCACGTGCATTGTGGGTTTGTACCATTGTTTTAACTAAATCACCACGTTCAAATTGATAACGTGTCTGAGCGAGCGTAACACGGGATGGGTCACTAATAAGCATAAGTTTCCCTTTCCATGTGCCACCACTTACATCTTTTACATAAATACCTTCTTCAAGTTTTGTATAGCCTTCATCTATGTAATCTTCTTTAGGTGTTTCCGTATTAGAAGAAGCTGTTTCATCTTTAGAAGAAGTAGGAATTTCAACCAGATCCGTAGAAGTTTCATAACCTGAATCGTCTACTTGATTACGCTTCATAATATCCTCTATAGTCTTTTCTTTAATAAAAGCAGTAGCAAGCCATTTATGATTTAAGGTAGTCATAGCTGTTGTGACCCAAAGTTCTTGAGTAGGTTTAATCCAGCCGGATACAATGAAAATATAAAAAGAAGCAACACCTGTCAAAATAAGACCAAGAAAGGTATAGATGCAGGATTTTAGAAAGAGACCTAATAAGGTTTTCTTTTTCTTAGCTTTCTTTTTATAGCGAGGTTTAGATTTTTTTGACATTTTAATCTCTCCTTATAAGCTCCCATAGTCTTTTATAGTATAGAGTAAATAAATGAACGAATATTGAATAAGATACTACAAAAGTATAAAAATAAAGTAGAAGAGTTGTGTAATACATCAAAAGATGTTAGATTAAGTAACAGAATACAATAAGAGTAACACGTTAGGAGACGGCATGATTATAGAACTTTATAAACAAGTGGTACAAGGTAATGAGGTAAGAAAAAATTTAATTGAGCTAAGAAAGCTTATTAAAGATTATCATAACAAAAGAGCGTTTATGTATGAACTAGATGGGGATTACGGTACCCTTTATACATTATTAGAGGATGAAGATGCAAAAGTACGAAAAAATGTAGCACTTATTATGGGAGAACTTAGTATTCCAGAGTTTATGGACAAGCTTTATGCAGCTTATGAAAAAGAAGAGAAGCTATTCGTAAAAAGTGATTACTTAACTGCCTTAAGCTTTTTTGACTATATGCCATTAGTGGAGCAGTTTAAAGCTAGATTAAACTATTTAACACAGACACCTGTAGAGGAAAGTAATAAAAAACATATCCAAGAAGAAATTCGCATTTTAACCAGTTTGCTTGTAAAAGTAGAGGAGCCAAAGGCACATACATTTAATGGTTATACTGAAACAAGTGATCTTGTTCTTATTACAAATCGTGAGCATCAACATATAACAGCAGATCAAATTAAAAAGGGACAGGCAAAAACTTTTGGAGCAGGTGTACTGGTACGTACCAATCATCTTAAAGAGATTCTTAAAATTAGAACATATAAGGAACTACTTTTCAAATTAAAAGAAGTAGGAACAGTAGAATATGATCCAATCAAAGCAAGTAAGACTCTTGTAGAAGGTGGATTATTAGAATTTATGAATGAGAGACATATGGGATACCCACCTTACTATTTCAGAATTGAAATGAAAACCAAGATGCCTCTTGATAAAAAAAGTGCTTTTACAAAAAAGATGGGTGCAGAGTTAGAAAATTTAACAAAAAGACAGCTTATTAACTCTACTTCACACTATGAATTTGAAATCCGTCTTATTGAAAATAAAGAAGGTCGTTTTAATGTCTTACTTAAATTATATACTATAGAAGATAACCGATTTAGTTATAGAAAAAATACAGTAGCGGCAAGTATAGCGCCAGATACAGCAGCACTTATTACACAACTTGCTAAAGATTATTTAAAAGAAGATGCTCAGGTATTAGATCCATTCTGTGGTGTGGGCACTATGCTTATTGAACGTAATCAAGTGAAGAAAGCTAAAGTGATGTATGGCGTGGACCTTTATGGAGAAGCTATTGATGGTGCTATTGAAAATAGTAACTGGGCAGATACAGATATTTACTTTATAACAAAAGATTTCTTTGATTTTACGCATAAGTATCTTTTTGATGAGTTATTTACTAATATGCCGACAGCCACAGGAAGAACGACTGAGGGTGAACTGGCTCTTTTATATGATAGATTTTTTGAAAAGGTACCTCATTTGTTAGAAGATGAAGCCGTACTTATTCTTTATACAAGAAACAAAGGACTTATGGAAAGAAGCTTAAAACAAAGACCTTCTTATACTATACTAAAGACAGAAATGTTATCTAAAAAAGAAGGTGCTTACCTCTATATTTTACAATTTAAAAAATAAAGATGTGATAGTCATCCCCTGCATATACTGTAATAAAGGGAGTATGGAGGGGAGCTTATGCAAAGAGAAATCACTAAGTGCGGCAAACTTTTAAATAATGCAGGAACCTTACGAGAGAGTGGGTATGCCAAATCATTACTTTTGGAGTACAATAAAGAAAATATTCAGGCCCATCCAATGCGTATTAAGGAATGGGATTATTACCTCATTAGTAATGATAGATGTGGCATTGCCCTTACTTTAGCAGATAATGCTTATATGGGATTAATAAGTGTTTCTTTACTTGATTTTACAAAAGAAAAGGCTATTACAACAAGTTATATGAAGCCTTTTACAAGAGGGAGATGGGATTTGCCACGCTCAACTATGCTAGGTGATAGCGTCTATGAAGACCAAGATATTTTGATGACTTTCTTAAATAATGGTAAAGAACGCAGATTAAAGTGTAGGATAAAACATTTTAAAGGCCATAAGCCCTTTGAGTGTGAGTTTTTATTAACAGAGGAACCTAAGGAATCTATGGTGATTGCAACACCTTTTAAAGAGGATCCTTTATCTTTTTATTATAATCAGAAGATTGTAGGTATGAAGGTAAGGGGCTATGCAAAATATGAAGGGCAACTTTATAAATTTAGCAAAGAGGATGCAAGAGCTATACTGGACTGGGGAAGAGGTGTATGGCCTTATCGTAATACTTGGTATTGGAGTGCAGGAGCTGGCCAAGTAGAAGGGAAGGAATTTGGATTTAATTTAGGTTATGGCTTTGGAGATAGGGAAGCTGCTAGTGAGAATATGCTTTTCTATGAAGGCAAAGCGCATAAGCTAGAGAAAGTGATTTTCCATATTCCAATGCAGCAAGATAAAGAGGATTATATGAAGAGATGGCACTTTACTTCTAGTGACAAGCGCTTTGAAGCCACCTTTGATCCTATTTTAGATCGTAAGGCTTATACAACTATAGGCATTATTTCAAGTAGCCAGCATCAAGTTTTTGGCAGGTTTAATGGTACAGCTATTTTAGATGATGGCAAAGTGATAGAAATCAAAAATTTCCTAGGGTTTGCTGAGAAAGTAAAAAATAAATGGTAATGAAGATAATAAAAGCACAGCTATAATAAAGCTGTGCTTTTATTTTATCTATTTCATTTTAGGTTTATTACGATTTTTATTCATATGTTTAATAAAACTTGGTTCTTGAGCTTTTTTAGAACGTGGTAACATCATTTCATCATTGAATTTTTTGTTAGAAGTATGAGCACCCTTATTAGAGTAAACTCTAGAATCTATTGGTGCATGAGGCATGCCTTTTTGAGTGTCTTCACTTTTATTATATTTCTTTCTAAGATGCATCAGTTGGCTTTCAACTTCTTTAACCTTAAACCTACGGTCGATTACTCTTACATTTATACCTGTTTCATTAAAGAAAGCTTCATAAAGTGCTTTACAAGCATGTACTTCATCTACGATTTTACTTTCTTTTACTGCTTTTTCATACTTTTGCTTCTTTAAGAAGCTTTTAGCTTCTTCTTCACTTTTAAATAATTTGTTGTTAGAAATAGATTTGTTTTTTGTAGTTGCACCGATTTTACACCAAGAATGCTCTTCAAGTCTTTCAACAACTTCACACTTTAATATTTTATCACTAATTACACAATACATAGTTTCAACTCCTTATAGTCTTTATTATTGTACATGAAATAGGATGACTATGCTAGAGGCTTTATGAATAAGATAACTTATGCTACACTAAATAAAACATTTGCAAACAAGG
Organism: Candidatus Niameybacter stercoravium; assembly: GCA_018883975.1. Classification (GTDB taxonomy): domain Bacteria; phylum Bacillota; class Clostridia; order Lachnospirales; family Cellulosilyticaceae; genus Zhenhengia; species Zhenhengia stercoravium. The sequence goes on along the minus strand of JAHLFD010000039.1, from coordinate 4,863 downwards.
AGGAGCCATGAAACATTTTCCTATACTCATTACAGAGACATTTGAAAAAAGCTTATCAAGAGCGGAAAAAGAAGACATTCTAAGTCAAGTGGCTACCTTTTCAAGAGATTATGAAGAGAGTAAAGGGCATCCTGAGCGATTAGCGAAATATGGCCTGGATAAAGTAGAAGGACGTACTTATTTAAAGGAAGTCTGGAAGTTTAAAGTGAGCAAGGGAGATCGTATTTTATTTGTAAAAGGTAAACATATACCTTGGAATAGTGAAGGCTATGACGATGCTCTAGTTTTTCTAGCCTACTGTAGTCATGATGAGCAGATTAGAAAAGCAAGGAATAAGACTCAGACAGGAGAAATTCTAACTCTTGATGGCTTTGCCGATCATATAGCTCAAAATATGGTGTACGATCCAGAAATAAATAGTAGCAAAGTCTTTAAATATCTTGATATTCACACACTTATACAGGTAGAGGACTTAAAAGGCATTTTTTATCTGAATGAAGAGCAAGTAAGCTATGTGAATAAAGATTATAGTCCAGGACTCCTTTTTGGTACAGCCGGAAGTGGCAAAACCACTATTGGTATTTATAAGATGATTGGACTGATGAAGCAAAATACGGGCTTACGTATTGGATACTTTACGTATTCAAGCAAGCTGCTAAGTGCAGCAAGGGAAATCTATGAGACAGTACTTGCCAATGAAGTGCCCAAGACAAGTTCTATAGGAAGTAGCAATCAAATAGATTTTTATAGTATGAAAGACTTTTTAAAGTATTATACCCAAAAGAAGCAAATCATTGAATATGAAGGACATGGCCATTTTATAGGCTTTAGAGATTGGTGTAATGCCTTGAAAATACAACCTCAGTATAAAAGATTTATTGAAAAGGCTGGCTTTTTTGATATATGGAAAGACATAAGAGGCCTTATAAAAGGTTTTGCTACGGTTAACTGGGATGTTAATGTAGAGCAAGGTAAAGAGGGCATACTTTCTTTAGAGAGTTATCTTGCGCTTAAAAGTCAGTATACAGGCTTTAATAAAGAGGAACGTAAAATTTTATACGAAATTTGTTTAAGATATATGGAGTGGTTAGAAGCAGAAAATCTTTATGATGAGAATGATTTAAGTCGCATGCTATTTCTAGAGAGAGCACGTTTGCCAAAATATGACTGGTTAGTCATTGATGAAGTACAAGACTTAACAGAAGTAGAAATTGCTCTACTCTATAGCCTTTTGCAGAATAAAGCAAATATACTTATTAGCGGAGATTACTATCAGACCATTACACCTACCTACTTTGATACAAGACGTATAAAAAGTCTTTTTATAAAAAATCATTTAACTGCTTATGACCTGCCTCTTCAAAACAATTATCGTAATCCAAAGGTCATTGTAGATACAGTAAATCATATAGCTAAACTGAGGCAACAAATTTTTGGCATTGATAAACGCAATGATAAAGAAGAATATGTAAGATGTGAGACAGAGGGAGATATCTTTTTAATGAGTCAAAAGGATGAGAAGATAAAACTCTTACAAATAGCTCTAGAAAAGGCCTATGTCTATATTATAGTTCCTAATGAAGAAGAGAAACGTCTGCTTGAAATGCAGTTAGAGGTAGATAGTGGTATTTATACAGTCAGTGAGATTAAAGGACTTGAAAATGAATACATCATAGCAGTTAATTTTTTTAAAGCTTATGAAAGGCAGTGGGACCATTTATTAGAACTTATTAAAGGGCATAGAGATAGGGAGGAGACTTATTTAGATAAGCATATCTTTAATAGTTTATATGTAGCCTTAACGAGAGCTACAAAATATGTGTGCCTAGTAGATGATTTTAATAGAGAACTTATAGAGCTACTTTTTAAAGAAAAGAAAGTTCTAGAAAGATTTGATGAGGAAAGTTTTAATCTTGCTAAAAAATCTACTCAGCTTGAGCGGTATCGTAGTGCTTATAAGTTAGAAGAATTAGAGCATTATGAAGCAGCTATTAACTACTATAAAAAACTTACTTTGCCAGAAGCTAAAGAGGCTATTTTAAGATGTCAGGCAGGATTATTAGCAGAAAGTGGAGAGTATGAAGAGGCAGCTAAGTTATATCTAGATATTGATTATATGGAAAAGGTTATTTACTGCTATAAGATGGCAGAAAATAAGGAGAATTATTTCAAGTATTTATTGCTGTATGCACCTAAACGTTTTAAACGTGAATACTTACTAAATCCCAAAGTGAATTATGAGGATGAAGTAAAACCTTATTTACTATCCGATGAGGTAAAAGAGAGCTTACAGAAGATGTGTAAAGAAATGTATGTGCATAAGCTTGAACAAGAGATAGAAGATAAACAGCTCCTTATATGGGAGATTGAATCCTTTACTGAAAAATTAGTAGAAAAGATGACACATTTGAAGGGGGAAGCAGATGGAGGAAAAGAACCTTGATTATTTAGTTAAGCGTTTAAGAGAGAATGAAGAAAAAACTTATGAAATTGCAAAAGTATTAGGAGACTTTAACCATACAGTAGGAAATCTTATTGAACATGTAGGTCATCTTACGCAAAGTGAAACATTTAGGGAGGGTGTTAGCCACCTTGGGCAGATGAAGGAGCACTATAGTCATATTAAAGATGAGCTTAAAAGGTTAGCTCCCACCCAGACTTATTTATCCGACAGTGCTATTTTATATAAAGAAAATATTTTAGTTATAGGACCAGATAGAAAAAGTCTCTATGCTTATGATAACTTGAGTCAAACATTAGAGTGTAAATTTACCCTTCATTATGAAGTAAGACAAATATGGACTATTTATCATAAGCTTTATGCGCTGAGTACGGAAGGGAAAGTTTATAGTGTAGGCCTTCAAAATAGCTTGCAAGAAAATATTAAGGCAGTAAAAGTAAGTCCATATGGTATGGTTTTATTAACCCAGACAAAGGGGCTTATATTCTATCCTCTTATGGGGCGGCCGCTTAATATAGGAGAAGGTATTCTTTCATTTGAAATATTATTAGAAAGTCTTTTGATTTATATTACAGCAGAAGAAACAAAACAGATTGATTTATCTACTTTATAATAGGAAAATAAAAGAATTTTTGATAAAATAGAAGTACAAATATTAAATTTTTAAAGAAAGTAAGGGAGGAAACATGAAAGTAGTTGCTTTAAATGGAAGTCCAAGAGCTAATGGTAACACTATGGCTGGACTAGAAGTTATGAAAGAGATTCTTGAAAAAGAAGGTATTGAAACAGAGATTATTCAATTAGGTGGACATACTTTTGCAGGATGCAGGGCTTGTAATGGTTGCTTTAAAATGAAAAATGGAAAATGTGTAACAGATGATGGTATGAATGAGGTTATACAAAAAGTATTTGAAGCAGATGGACTTATTATTGGTTCACCTTCTTACTTTAGTAATGTGACAACAGAAGTCAAAGCTTTTATAGATAGATGTGGTTATGTAGCTATGGCAAATGGTAACCCGCTAAAACGTAAAGTTGGTGCAAGTGTTGTACCAGCACGTAGAGCAGGTAGCAATTTTGTTTACTCAGCAATCAACTTTTTCTATGGTATTAATGAAATGACTATAGCATCTTCTAGTTACTGGAATATGAGTTTAGCGCTAAAAAGAGGAGACTTGCTAAAAGATGAGGAAGGGGTAGCAACCCTTGAAACACTTGCAGATAATATGGCATTTTTAATTAAACAAACAGCAAAGGCTTAATATACATAAAAAAAGAGTAGAACAAAATTAATTTTGTTCTACTCTTTTTTATGAGTTACTGGAAAAGTTCAAAAGTATAACCCATTTGGCGAGCCTGATCAATCACTTCACCTAGTACTTCTGTATTAGTTTTGGAAATAGCATGTAAAAGCATGATAGCACCATTATGAAGGTTATCTAAAATCATTTTCTTAGCTGCTTCGTGAGAAGGTTGTTTATCTACATCATAGTCGCCATAAGCAAAACTCCAGAAAATAGTTTTATAGCCCAGGTCTTTAGTCATAGCAAGGCTCTTTTCAGAGTAATGTCCCATAGGTGGTCTAAAAAGTTTAACCATAGGCTTACCTATAATTTCTTCGTATTTAGCAGCTACATCGTTAAGTTCATTAGCAAATTTATTAGGATCCCCTGTATAGCTTGGCATAGAAGGATGATGATTAGAGTGGTTAGCTACAATATGCCCTTCATCTACCATACGTTTAATAAGGTCAGGGTGACCTTTTACATAGGGAGAAGTTACAAAGAAAATAGCCTTTACATCTTTTTCTTTTAAAACATCTAAAATTTTAGGTGTATAGCCCTTTTCATAGCCCTCATCAAAAGTTAGATAGAGCACTTTAGAGGAAGTATCACCTAAATAATAGGCATCATAAGTTTTAAGATCAAATTTAAGATCTTCATTAATACGTGGTGTAGAATGGTCCTTGCTTCTAACAAGCCACCAGTCTATTTTAGTATTGTCCAGTGAGCTTGCATAAATAGGCATAAGTAGGCAGACAAAACTTAGGAGAAGTACGCCTAAACGATAAAGTTTTTTCATATGAAGCCTCCTTTAAAAATCTTTTGCATACCTGCTAGTTTATCCAAATTTGAAAAAGTTATTAAAATTTAAGATGAAATAAGATGTTTTATTAGATAGATTTAGTATAATGAACAAAAAAAGTCTAAAAAAAAGTTCATATTGACTAATTGAAACCCTTACCATAAGTAAAGAAAGAAGAAAAAATGCTCAATTAATTTTTTGAATTTAATACATAATGCTGAAATTAATATTTACAATTTATGGAAAATAAGTTAGAATATAAACGTCAAAGGGGAAAGGGTGAATAAAATGACTACCAATATGGATGCCTACACTAT
>JAHLFD010000038.1:0-5687 GCA_018883975.1 Candidatus Niameybacter stercoravium | reverse complement strand
GTTTAGTACAGTTGATTCTTTATTCAGTAACTATTATATTAGGTAAGTTTAAGAATATAAAAAAAGGTGAACAGGTATCACCTCTCTACTGGTTTTTTATTGCCTTTATACCACTGACTTCTTTATATATTATTCTATTACTGATGTATATTAAAGATATGCCTGTATTCTTAATGAATATGGCTATTGTAGGTGTAATGGTGGTTAACGTCTTAACATTCTATTTATATGATAGAGTATCAGCTATGCATATAGAGAGGACAGAGAAGTTGTTACTAGAGCAACAAAATAAGTATTATGATGAGCAATTTAAGATTATGAATAGCTCTATAAAAGCAACACGAGCTATTAGACATGATTTAAATAATCATATTGCAATTGTTTCTAGCTTAATTGAACAAGGGACATCACAGGAAGCCTTGCAGTATTTAAAGGATATTAAAGGAAGTTATAATCGAAATGGAAATTATGTTCAAACAGGTAATATTGCTATTGATAGTGTATTAAACTTTAAATTGCAAGAGGCAGATGGACAAAATGTAGATGTATCCCTTGACATCTCTATTCCTAACACAGTAGAAATACCTGCTTTTGATATTGTAACGGTTTTAGGAAACTTATTAGATAATGCATTAGATGCTACATGTAAGCTAGAAGATGATAGAAAGATTAATCTTCAAATGAAATATGATAAAGGGCGTTTCTTATTTAAAATAGAAAATACATATAATGGACGAGTGTTAAAGCAAGATGGTACTATTTTAACTACAAAGCATAATAGTAGTAGCCATGGTATTGGACTTGAAAATGTACGAAAAATTGTAGATAAGTATGAAGGTATGATGGATATTGAGCATGATGAAAATAAATTTTCTGTAACATTTTTATGTTATACTAATGGCTAAAGAAAACACTTTCTTAGTTTAGTACAAAACTTTGTATAGTTTTTGACAAAAACTCGCACAAAAATGTAAAAAGTGTAAAATAGTACTTGTTCAACGATATGTTAAGGGAAAATGTAGTAGCATGCTACAGTATAATTTATGAAAGCTTTGGAATTTGAGGGAATTTCTAAGGCTTTTATAAAAAACAGGGTACCTTTTAGAGAGTGGTAAAGGGTTTCATAGATTAAAGAGAAAAAGAAAAAACAGGATATCCGAGGGGTAGGATATCCTGTTTTTTTGCGTTCAGCTTTTATTAAGGTTCATTTCCTATAATAACATCAGCAATATTGATGAGAGGAGAATGGACTTATATGTTATTTTCAAGTTTATTATTTATATTTGTTTTCTTACCAATAGTTCTTGGTATTTATTATGGCATATTAAGAAAAAGAAAAATACGTAACTTTTTTCTACTACTAGTAAGTTTAGTGTTTTATGCATGGGGAGAGCCTGTGTATGTATTTTTAATGATAGGATGTATAGGTGCTAATTACTTAGCTGGTAGATGGATAGAGCAATATAGAAATGATAAGGAAAAAGTGAAGAGAATTCTAGTATTAGCGGTTTCTTTTAATGTACTTGTGCTCATTACTTTTAAATATACTCAGTTAGCACTTCCTGTTGGTATTTCATTTTTTACTTTTCAGGGGATTTCCTATGTAGTAGATATTTACAGAGAAAGAGGTAAGGGCCTTAGAAATCCACTAGATGTAGGGCTTTATATTAGTTTATTTCCACAGCTTGTAGCGGGTCCTATTGTACGTTATGAGACTATTGCAGATGAAATTTATAATAGGTGTGAAAATGCAGAGGATATAGCTGAAGGTATTAAGCGCTTTATAAAGGGATTGGGTAAAAAAGTTATTTTATCTAATAACTTTGCTCTTATTGCAGATAAGGCATTTGGGCTAGATACTGGTGTTATAACTATTACCTTTGCTTGGCTTGGAGCATTAGCCTATGCACTTCAGATTTACTATGATTTTTCAGGTTACTCTGATATGGCTATTGGGCTAGGGAGAATGTTTGGATTCCATTTTAATGAGAATTTTAATAGACCTTATCTAGCGCAGTCTATTTCTGATTTTTGGCGTAGATGGCATATTTCGCTGGGGTCATGGTTTAGAGATTATGTGTATATTCCTTTAGGTGGAAGTAGAGTAGGGCAAATAAAGCTTATACGTAATCTTTTTATTGTATGGGCTTTAACTGGTGCTTGGCATGGAGCGAACTGGACATTTGTCGTATGGGGACTTTATTTTGGCTTATTTGTTTTAGTGGAAAAGTATTTGAAATTAGAGGAGAAATTAAGCTGCCATAAAATAATAGCGCATCTATACACCTTAATAGTGGTTTTAGTAGGTTGGGTTATTTTTAGAGCAGCTACACTAAGTCAGGCATTTACTTATATTAAAGCTATGTTTGGATTAACAAATAATGCGGTATTAGGCAATCTAGGAGCTTTATATTTATCTGAGAATTTTATTTTAATGTTTCTAGGGATTATCATGCTCCTGCCTTTTAAACGAGTGTATAAACAAAAGGAAACCCCCCTTTATCTTGTAGGTCTTGGTATAGTCTTTTTAATTGCAACAGCCTATCTTGTCAAGGGGAGCTATAATCCATTTATTTATTTCAATTTTTAGGAGGGAGAGAGTATGAAGTTATATCATAAGATAGTTATTATAGTATTTAGCTTAGTAATTAGCATAGGTGGCCTATTTACTATAGGAGGTAATATAAAAACATTAGCAAAAACTACATGGAATAGTATGAAGGTCAGTTGGCAAAAAGAGCAGGATATATCAGGTGTATTAGAAGGCTTTACAGAAGGTATAGAAACAGGCCTTACAGAATCATTTTGGCTTAAGGAAAAGTATATTGATTTATACGGACTAGTAGAACGTTTATTAGGTAGAACTTATATAAGAGATGTAAATCCTTCTCTTGTAGTTGTAAAAGATAATCATGAGCAATTACAGTTTTTGACTTTCTCAGCCGACTATACTGAGGAAGTAGAAAAGATAGATAAACTAAATAAGATACTTCAAAAGAGTAATACACCTTTACTCTATGTGCAGACGCCGCTTAAAATAATAGAAGGTTTTACACAGTTGCCTTCATCTGTTCAGGACTGGTCAACAGAAAATACAGATAAACTGTTGCAGGCATTAGAGGATAAAGGAGTAGATTATTTAGATTTAAGACAATCTATAATAGAAGATGGTCTTAACCTAGAAGAATTGTTTTATAAGACAGATCACCACTGGACTACCCCTACAGCTTTCTGGGCTATGGAGCAAGTTGTAGAGAAACTAGAAAGTGAGTACGGTATGGTGTTAGATATAGAAGGAACTTATACTGATATAAAAGAGTATAAAGCAGTAGAATACCCAAAATCTTTTTTAGGTTCACAAGGAAGAAGAGTTGGACGATTTTATGCAGGTGTAGATGACTATACACTTTTAACACCTCTATTTGATACTAACTATAAAGTAGAAATTCATAAGAGTGATTCTGTGACAACCTATGAAGGAGACTTCGAGGAAACGATGATTAAATCTAATCTACTAGATGAAAATGAGAGTGTCTATACTAACCGCTATGCGGCTTACTTTGGAGGAGATTATCCAGAGGTAAGGATTGAGAATCGAAATAAAGCAGATGGACACAAAGTACTTATTATAAAAGATTCTTTTGCTCTACCTTTTAGTGCCTTTTTATCTACTATGTTTGCAGAGACACGTATGTTAGACTTAAGATATTATGAGGCAGATAGATTAGAAAGTTATATTGAAGACTATAATCCTGATGTAGTATTATTTGTCTATAAATCTTTAAAAATGGAGTAAAGGCATATGATAAAGGTATTACTTGTAGAAGATCACATTAAAATTAGCCAAAATATAAAAACCTATTTAGAAGATGAATTTGAGGTAACGCCCGTTTATAGTGCAGAAGAGGCTAAGTTATATTTAGCAGCAGAAAGCTATGACCTAATCATCTTAGATTTAATGCTTCCTGGAGAAAGTGGGATGAGTGTTCTTACTTATATTGAGCAAAAGAAAATAACAGTAGGTGTTATTGTCCTAACAGCTAAAGAAGACCTAGGCGATAAGCTTAAAGCTTTCAATTTAGGGGCACATGACTATGTGACTAAACCTTTCTTTATGGAAGAACTTAAGGCAAGAATGAATGTGGTACTAAAAGGGCTTGGCAAAATTACAAAGGCTAATGTATTGACACTAAAGGATTTAACTCTAGATATGAGTAAAAAGAGTGTAACCATTAATGGAGAAATAATTGAGATGAATGAAAAGATCTACCATCTTTTAGAGTACTTTTTACTCAATAAAGGAATTTTGCTTTTCAAGGAGCAGATTTTTGATCGTGTCTGTGGCTATCAGAGTGATGCTTCAACAGATATTATAGAGGTATATATGAGTAGACTTAGAAAAGCTTTAAGTCCTTTTGGATATGATCGCTATATCATCACCAAAAGAGGAATGGGGTATATGCTAGATGAAACAAAATGATCTTTTTGTAAGGACAAAACGTAATATTATTTTAAGTACATTAAGTATTGTGCTTATTTGTCTTATAACCTTTATTCTAGTGACACAGTATTTTTATAGGAGTAGGCTATTTAGTGGGGTAGATCAGCAGTTACTCACACATAGAAATATGATTTTAAATGAAGAAATTATTAAGAAGAAAGGGCAAAATGAAGAGATTATTATTCCAGCGCCTTTAACACCAGATCTTATTAGTTTTGTATGGAAAGGCAATGAGCTTGTAGATAAAAGTCCACATACGTATTTTGGAGAAGGGCATTATCCAGACTTTCCAAAGGGGCAGGAAGGGGAGCTGATTACATTAGAAAGTAAGGGCTATACTTATAGGGCAATCAGCTTTGAGAAAGAGGGATTACGTATAGAGCTACTGCTTAATGTAGACCCACAAATTCTCTCTGTGAAACAATTAGAGAGGGCTAATGGATTAAGTTTCATGATACTTATAGGTATAACACTAGCTCTTGCTTCTTATTTAGCTGCACTTGTATTAAGGCCAGTTAAGAAAGCATATAATGAACAAGTTTATTTTGTACAAGATGCTTCCCATGAAATGCGTACACCCCTTGCTGTTATAAAGGGACAGGTAGAACTTATGACGGCGCATTCAGGGGATAGGATTGAAGATCACTTTGAAGGGCTTTCACAAATGATAGGTGAAATAAGAGGGTTAGAGAAGCTTAATAGAGATTTACTTCTTCTTTCAAAAGAAGGTATAGAGGGAAAGGCTGTAGGGGAAGCTGTAGAACTTTATAATTTCGTAGAAGATATAAAAGAGTTCTATACAGAGCTTGCTGAACTGCAAAGTAAAGAGTTTATTTTAAAAATGTCAGATCCCCACTGTAAGATACAGTGGGATTTAGATAAGGTGAAAAGATGCTTCACAATTCTTTTAGAAAACGCATTTAAATACACAGAAGAAGGAGATACGATTCAACTAGAGCTTACAAAAGTTAATAAGCATGTTGTCGTACACATAGAAGATAGTGGAATGGGTATTTCGAAGAAGGACCAAGAAAGAATATTTGACCGCTTCTTTAGAAGTGGAGATGTAAGAGCTAAGGGGATTGAAGGAAGTGGTATTGGTCTTAGTCTACTTCAATCTTTAGCGCATACACTAGGTATAAAAGTACAGGTGCAATCCACTTATGGTAAAGGAACTACTTTTACC
>JAHLFD010000037.1:0-39417 GCA_018883975.1 Candidatus Niameybacter stercoravium | reverse complement strand
GGATACAAGTGGTGACATAATACTTGAAATGAACTGTGCCTTAAAACCTGTCTGGCAAAGCTCTTCATTAATCGCTTCAAATTCTTCTATAGAATCCTCTTGTTTGCCATATAGTTTAATCTCATTAAAACCTGTATACATTTCTTGCACAGCCCCATTAAGCTTACCAAGTGCCTCTTGCTGATTGTAAAAGAGATTTTGAGACTTTCCTACAATAAACTTAGAGACAAAATAACTAAGAGGAATAATAAGTGTTGCTACTAAAGCCATCTTTATATTAATGGCATACATCATACCTAGTGCCAGTGTTAATGATAGTACTGAGTTAATGACCTGGCTAAAGCTTTGCTGCATTGCATTAGAAATGGTATCAATATCATTTGTAATACGGCTCAGCACATCCCCATAGCTATTTTGATCGAAGTAGCTGATAGGAAGTCTCCTTATTTTATTCTGTACAGCATTTCTTAAATCTTTCATTGTATTTTGAATCGCATTAGTTAAGAAAAAGCTAGCTGCATAAGTAGATAAAGTACTTATTAGATAAAGTATCCCTAACACAATAAGAACCTTAATAATATAGGCAAAGTTAATACCTGCGCCCTCTAGGCCTTTACTCATAGCCAGTACATCTTCTGTAAGCTGGGTAATAATAAGCCCTTCTGTTGTTGGTGTAATGGCATTAATAACTGCAGCTGAAATAATAAATAGGATTGCGCCTATAAAAGGTGCTAAATAAGGCTTTAAGAAAGGAAATAGTTTTTTCATTGCATTAACTCCTCCTTTGTAAGCTGTGATAAAGCAATTTCATTATAAATTTGGCAAGTATTAAGGAGCTCACTATGTGTTCCTATTCCTACTACTTCCCCTTCATTTAAGACAATAATTTTATCAGCTTCTAAAATAGAACCAATTCTTTGTGCCACGATAAGTACTACAGATTCTTCTGTTTCCCCTTTTAGTTTGGCACGAAGTGTAGCATCTGTCTTAAAGTCAAGCGCAGAGAAGCTATCGTCAAAAATATAAATTTCTGGCTTTCTTACCACCGCTCTTGCAATAGAAAGCCTTTGCTTCTGTCCTCCAGACATGTTAGCCCCGCCCTCACTAATAGGTTCTTCAAACTGTTTAGGTTTACGCTTAATAAATGGATAAGCCTGCGCCACTTTTGTAGAATGTTTGATTTCTTCCTGTGTAGCATCTTTTTTACCAAATTTAATGTTATTAGCAATAGTCCCTGTAAAGAGTCTTGTCTTTTGAGGAATAAAGCCAATTTTATTTCTTAAAGCTTTAAGGTCGTAGTCTCTTACATCTACGCCATCAATTTTAATAGAACCTTCTGTTACATCATAAAATCTTGGAATCAGGTTAATCAGTGTACTCTTTCCACTTCCCGTACTTCCAATAAAGGCAACAGTCTCTCCTTTTTTCGCTGTAAAGCTAATATCACGAAGTACTGGCTCTTCTCCATCTGGATAAGTAAAAGTTACATGATCAAACTCTACTAAACCTTGTTCTTTTGTTTCTTTCACACCATTTTCTGGACTTACAATAAGTGGCTTAGCATCTAAAAGTTCCTGAATACGGTTAGCTGATACCTGCGCTTTTGGATACATAATAAATACCATTGAAAAGAGCATAATAGAAAACATGGCATGGAATAAATATTCAATAAAAGCCACAAGTTCCCCTACCTGTAATGTGCCTACATTAATCATCTGGCTAGAAACCCAGAAGATTGCAATAATAGCTAAATTTAAAAGGAAGAAGAAGGTTGGCTGAGAAACGGCCATGAGCTTATGTAGCTTTTTAGATACCCCTGCATAATCCTCATTAGTATGAGCAAATCTTTCATTCTCATGGTCATCGTTGCCAAAAGCACGAATAACTCTAATACCTGTTAAATTCTCCCTTGAGATGCGATTTAGCTTATCTAATCTCTTCTGCTGAGTCTCTGAAAGTGGTCCTGATAGTTTAGCAATGACAATAACTCCAAGTATAATGAAAGGTACTGTAATAGCTAATACCCCTGATAAGGCTAAACTAGTCTTTACAATCATGACCAAACTTACTAAGAACATAATAGGCGTTAACAGAGCTGTTCTAAGTAAAGTATTTGTAAACTGTAAGATTTGAAAAGCATCATTTGTTGTTCTTGTAATCATAGAAGAAACACCAAAGGCGTCATATTCACTATGCGAAAAATCTTGTACCTTTCTAAAAATATCATTACGGATATCACGTGTTATACTAGTAGATATTTTAGAAGAACAATATCCAAGCAATATGGTACCTAATACACCAATAACTGAAATAACAGCCATAACCATACCCATTTGATAAATATAAGTTATATTATTAGCGGCTATACCATTATCTATGATCTTCGCCATAATGGTTGGTATTCCAAGCTCTACAAGTGCAAATCCGAAAACGGATATTATATTAAGTAGTACTAAAAGCTTATAATTCTTTAAATAACTTAAAATAAGTTTCATGTTTATACCTCCTTTTTATCAGTCTTTCTCTTTTTCATGGTTTTCATTATTATAGTATGGTAAACTATACGGTAACCATATAGTCAAGAGGAGATTGTACCCATGAACAAAAAATTCGAAAATCATTTTACAACAGGTGAATTCGCTAAGCTGTGTGGTGTGAAGAAGCAAACTTTGTTTCATTATGATGAAATTGGGCTATTCTCTCCTGCTCTTACACAGGAAAACGGCTACCGCTATTATTCTTACCGTCAGCTTTATACCTTTAATATGATTGCTACTTTAAAAGAGCTAAACATGCCCCTTAGAGACATTAAAACTTATCTTGATACACGCACACCAAAAACTTATACCCATTTACTTAATGAAAAACTTGATGAAGTAGATATACTTATAAAGAAACTAAATAAAATTCGTAGCCATCTTACTATGGCTACTGACCATATTACTCATGCCCTTCAGACAGAACATGCTAAAACCATTCTAGAAGAGCAAGAAGAAGAGTATCTTATTATCAGTTCCCCTTTAAATTCTACAACACATAAAGAATTTTCAACTTTTATGCTTGAGTATATTCAATTCTGCAATGAGCATGAACTAAGCAATCATGATGCTTTTGGCTCTCTTATTAAAGTAACAGATGTAGCAAATGGACTCCAAAACTGTTTTACAAGTCTATATTCCAAAACTTATGATGCTACTATCCCTTCTGTTATCGTTAAGCCTAAAGGGCTCTATGCTATTACCTATCATCATGGAACCTATGAAACTTTACATGAAACCTATAAGAAAATCTTAGAGTTTGTTAAAGCCCATCACCTTAAGATTGGCGAATTCTTCTATGAGGAATACCTCTTAGATGACCTAGCTTCCCAAAATCCTAAAGACTTTGTTACTCAGATCATGGTAGAGATTAAACATTAAATAGATTTATGCTATAATTTTATATATTAATTAAAGTAAAAGAGGGATGAGTGAAATGAAACTAGTCATTATTGAACCTTTAGGTGTTGCCAAGGAAAAACTCCTTGATTTAGCAACTGCTACCTTAGGTAAACAAGTAGAAATTATTTATTATGACACACGTGTAACAGGCACAGAGGAACTTATTAAACGTGGTAAAGACGCTGATATTATTGCTGTATCTAACCTACCTCTTAACAGTGAGGTCATTGAAGGATGTCCAAATCTTAAAATGCTTGCTGTTGCTTTTACAGGTGTAGACCATATTGCAGTAGACACTTGCAAAGCAAAAGGTATTACCATCTGCAATTGTGCAGGTTACTCTAATGCTGCTGTAAGCGACCTAGTATTTGGTATGATTGTAGCACTTTATAGAAATATGGTGTCCTGTAATGAAGTAGTACGCCAATGTGGTACCAAAGACGGCCTTATAGGCTTTGAGCTTGAAGGCAAAAAGTTTGGTATCATTGGAACAGGTGCTATTGGCCTACGCACTGCAAATATTGCTAAGGCTTTTGGATGTGAAGTCTATGCTTATAGTCGTACAGTAAAAGAAAATACAGGTCTTATTTATACAGACCTTGATACACTTCTTCAAACATGTGATATCATTTCACTTCATGTACCACTTAACGCTCATACTAAACACCTTATTAATGCAGAAAAACTTGCACTGATGAAGCCAAACGCTATTCTCATTAATACAGCAAGAGGCCCAGTAGTAGATAGTCAGGCTTTAGCTGATGCTCTTAATAGCCATCAAATTGCAGGTGCAGGGATTGATGTATTTGAAATGGAACCTCCAGTTCCTTCTGATCACCCACTACTTCATAGCATCAATACCATCGTCACACCACATGTTGCCTTTGCAACTAAGGAAGCTTTAGAAAAAAGAGCCGTTATTGTTTTTAATAACATTTTTAATTATTTAAATGGTTCACCTACAAATGTAATCTAGAACATTATTAAAAAAGGACTAGCATACTTATTTCCCTTCTATTGGATAGATAAGTACGCTAGCCCTTCTATTTTTATTTATATTTTTTATAAGATAAAAAGCCTATTAGAAAAATACTTAGTAAAATAATACTTACTATAAAAATCCCTATAACCTGTTGTGATTGACCACTTCCTCCATTTTGCACTTTATTATTTACTACAGCTTTTTCACTATGCTCCTCTAGAATAGGCTTATAAAGTTTCCCTTCTCCTCTCTCATCCATAATGAGTACTTGCCCTTTGAGATTTGGTATAGATACTCTTTGCCCTAAAATTTCTTTAAAGACTTGCTCTTCAGGAGCTATCACACTAAGCATACCATAATGAGAATTGACTGTACTTGGTTTCATCTCACACAATATTAAATTTCTGCTATACTCAGGCAGTAAATGAACTTCTTCATTAGGTAAAAAATATTGCTCATTCTCACTAAACTGAAGGAAACTTTGTTTTTTTATATGCTGTATAAATTGATTATTAACAGGTGTTCCATACACGATTAAATGCTTATCTGCTATTTCTTCTATTGGTATGGAACCATTCATAATAGATATATTTCCTTCGTATTTCTGGGTGTATGCTCCTATCTTTTCAAATAGACGACCTAATAGTATTAAATCTTCAGCATTTAATTTATCTGGCACAATAACGCCTATATCCTGCATCTTTCCCTCTTGTACAAAGGGATACGGAAAGACATCAAAACTATATTCCTTTATACTGCCACGTGGCAAATAGAAGTAAGAGCTATTTTCTATAAGTACCCATGGCGTATCTTCTTCTCTTGTCACAGAAGCATTTATATCCAGTTCTAAGTCAAAAGCAATAGTCACCTGACTTCCCTTATTCATTTGGACATCTGGGGGAATAGAAAGCTCAATTGTATCCCCATCTGCTTTGTTTATATCTAATTTACTACTAGCTAAAGCTTCTCCATTAATATAAAGTGTAACAAGCGAATGCTCAAAGTTAAGATTCTTTGAATATCTTGCATTAATTACTAATTTAGCACCTTTTTGAAGTATTGTTTCACTCGGTAAATTGATAAAAATAGAAGTTTGATTACGGTGCTGCCCCATCATATAAATAGAATCATAACCTAACTCTTTTAATGTAAAATTAATCTTCTGATCAGTTTTTAAATAATTTTCCAATTTAAGTTCTTCTGGAATAATATAATAAGGTTTATCTATTTGACCTATAATTTGGTCATCACTTAAAATTTGAAAAGCTGTATCTAAAATATCCTCATTATTAGCACATATAATAAGTCTACTATATGGTCCTACCTGATCTAAAAATATAAGGCCTTTATTCCCTAAGTTAAAATCAAGGTCAGGATAGAGCTGTTTAATGTATTGTTCATTTCCTATTATAATAGCATTTTTAACTTGCTCTAATGTACTCTTAGCTTGAATATTAATAAGTTCACTTTGATCTATATAGCTACCTAAATAACTTGTCATCCATAAAGCTGCTTCTAATTCATTCTTTGTATAAGCTTCTGGAATAACAATTTGGGTAATCGCCTTACTTTGAGTTTGAATAAAAGGATATGGAAATACATTTAAATTATTTTGTTTTGGCTCTGTATATTCTAATTTTATATTCGACTCTTTAAATAATTTTACCCAGCTTGCAGGATTAACTGCATCTGTGTGACGATCTTCTGTTAACCTGACATAGGCCTTTATTGAAATTTTATTATAGCCTGCTTTGATTTGCTTTACTGGTAAACTTAATGTTAGATTTTGCTCCTTTAAACTATCAGTAAGACCAATTGAATAAAAAGGTTCTCCATTCAATGATAGCGTAATGGTAGACCTAGGGCTTGTTAATAACTGTGTTCCTACATAATTTAGATTTAACTGGCTATTGGTAATCTGCCAAGGCTCTTCTACATAGAAATACCAATCATGTGTCCCAAAACTTCCTCTTAGGGATATATTTTCTCCTAACTTATACTCTACCTGTCCTCCATTTTCACTTGCAAAAAGATTAATGTGTAGTAATCCACTTACTACTATGATTAATAAAATAACTTTTATTTTTTTCATAGCACTCTCCTTAAAATCGCTCTGTCTTATACCATTTTGCTTCTTTTTTTAATATACTATCTTTCATATAATGATAAAATCCTACCATTGCTACAACAGACCACATTTTAGAGTAAGTAAAATACATCAACATAGCTATACCTATGTTAATTAAATCAAATTCTCCTTTTTCTATAATAAGTGTAATGGCTATAGATAAGCCGTATACAATATAAGCAAGAATCCATAGAATCAAACTATATCCCACTACGTTAACCGTTATAAGTTGTGTTAGCCCTAGTATAAAAAGTACATCAGAAATAATACTGGCTGTTAATCCAAATAAATAAATAGAAGTAAAATAAATAATATCAAATTTGATAGGTCCACTTTTCAAATCAAATAGATATTTAATATCTTTAAAAATAACATAGATATTGCCTTTAACCCATCTTGTCCTCTGCTTAAACCACACTTTGAAAGTTTGAGGCTCTTGTTCCCAAGTTACCGCTTTTGGCATAAACATAATTTTATAGCCCATACGATAAATTCTAAAACTAATTTCTGTATCTTCCGCCAATGCTTTCGTATCCCATCCACCTATTTCTTCTATAATACTTCTACGTATAAGAAAGTTGGTCCCTGGTATGGTACACAGTTTAAAAAGTTTCCATCTTCCTGCCTGTGCCATCCATTGAAAAAATAACGTTTCAATATTAATAAAACGTGTAAGTAAATTATAAGACTTATTACGTGTCCTAAACTTCCCAATGACCGCTCCTAAGTCCTCATTCCTTGATAAAGTTGCGACTAAATACTTCAGCGCTTTTTTCTCTGGTGTATTATCTGCATCATAAATAGCTAAGTATTCACCTTTACTTATTTTAAAGCCTATATTGAGTGCATTAGATTTGCCTTTTCCTCCCGTCACAGCATCTGTATTAATGACCTTAAGTGTTACGGCAGGCTTCTCATCTTGAATACGCTTTAAAATTTGTGCTGAGTTATCACTAGAGTTATCATTAATAATAATCACTTCATAACGCTCTGCTGGATAATCTAGACTTAATAAAGAACGTACAGTCTTTTCAATTACAATACCCTCATTATGCGCAGGTACCATTATGGATACAAAAGGATACTCTTCTAAATGTGTATCAATTCTAGTCTCCTCCATTTCATGACTATAACGATATCCACCTATTACCAATAAAATATTCACAAAAATTACAATCCACATCATAATAAGGGATATGATAAATAAATAATCTATAATATTCATATATGTCCTCTCTTAGTACTCATCAAAAAATCGTCTTTTGTCTCTTCTTCTAGCTTTTATGATAAAACTACTAAAAAGTATAACAATACCAACCATAGCCGCTATCATAATATGATTAGCTTTTGTAAGATCTACTTGGTTAGCTTCTGGTATATTTTCTTTAATTTCTTCTGATACTTCATATTTAGGTAATTGTTTTATTTTATATTGATCAATCATTACTTCATTATTAATAAATATTTGCACAATCTCTTTTATATTAGTATTGCCCCGCCCTATATAAATGCCCATGTCTTCACTATCTCTTAAAAATTGCTGGTAGTATGTACTTAATAGTTCATCACCCTCTATGATCCTCAAATTATCTTGCACCTCATCTATTGTGCTATAAGGTATATTATTTTCTACAAGCCATGTAGTATCTTCATATGTTGTATCAATAATAAGATATCTTTTTCCTCTAGACATCATATTCCAGCTCTTTCATTGTTTCTTCTATATACTGCCATGCCGAACTTATTGTATCATCATACTGCTTTAAAGCTATCCTTAAATCAATTTTAATACCATATAGAGGAGTCCCCTCTTCAAACTTTATTTCTGATATTTTCTGCATCATACGCTGCTTTACTATCTGACAACTATTCATATCTGTAATAAGGATTGACACAAAGCTTTGTGACTCTCTTAAAATATAGTTCATATCCTCTGCTCTTAATGTCTGATTAATGACTTTTCCTATTTCTTTGAGTAATATCTCAAACCACTTTACTCCTACTAAATCTTTAATACGTTTATCATACCGAAGTTGAATAACCATTACAGTAAGAGGCAGCCCATGTCTACTACACAATTTTATATACATACCTAAATCTGTATTAAAAGCTACCATATTTCCTAAGCCTGTCTCCTCATCTATTCTGACCAGCATTTTATTTTGTATTTCTAATTTTTCATTACTTTCTTGTAATACCATAATATAATGCCCTAGCGCACCAAAAGCAATGTAACATAATGGCACAATCACTAAGCCTATGGCCTGTGTACTTACCTTTGAAACTGTGCTATTTAACGCACCGATCAGAAGCATACTGGCATACATAAAATCTAAAAACATAGCTAAACAAATAGAAAATACCATACCTTTATAATAACAAACTAAGCTTCCTATAAATAAAATTCCAACTGCAAAATAAAAACTTAACTGCTCTTCTCCAAAATAAAAAGCTGTCAAGAGTACTAAAGTAAATGATATAAGCACGGTCATACCTATACATAAATCTACCTTTATTCTGTTCTTTTTCATAAGTGCCGCCTCTCTAGTTCTTCTAAAATGCTAATAAAGCTTGTAAATTATCATAAGAATAAACTTCTTGCGTATCTTCATTACCAAATGCTCCATTTAATACGCTCTCAGAATTCTGAATCTGCCACAAAAGCATCTTATCAATAGCTAAATCATAGAGTTCTTGATTTCCTATCACTTTACCAATTTGTGCAATACAAGCATAGATTGCTGTAGACTCCGTATTGTTTACAGGTTTACCTGTTGTCTTGTCGTACTCACCATATATAGCACCATCTCGTAAAGCCTTAACAAGCCATTCTATGGTTTCATCCCTATGTTCACCTACCTGCGCAAGATGTAAAACTGTTAAAATACCTTCTGTCATTCTTATTGTATCTGCCTCCTTATATATTTTTGTCGCATAGTCATATTCAAAAGCATAAAAAGGGAACGCATCTCCCAAATAGCCCCTTTCTACAATTTTTAAGCTATTTTGGTAGACTTCCCCCCATCTTCTATCTATTTCTTTTAAATAATTTAATGCTTCAAAATCAAAGTAACAAAGTGGTATAGATGATGTCAACTCTTTATACGTTTCATCATAACAACTATAAAGCTTGCCATCTTTTACATTATTCTCATATAAACGAGATGCAAGCTTATAGGCTACAGCAAGATAATCTTCTTTTGCCCACTGTTTATAGGCGAGAAGAGTTGCCTTAATAATCCTTAAATCATCTAATGTGGCATTACTTTGTGCTAGCTCATTATTCTCTTTGTTATAACGCCATCCTATCATGCCGTCCTCACTTGTTAAGAACTCTCTTACATAATGAAGAATAGCATCAAATCCTGCCTTATCCTCTCTATAAACTAAGTACATCATATATAGCCCTTGAGACTCTGATAAAACCTCATGCCCTGTTGACCATTCTTTAGTCCCTTCTGACGGTCTATAGTTCGTATAAATCCCTTTATTTTCATCCATTAAATGATTTCTTACAAACTGTTCACATAAGTCTTCATACTCTATATATTCTCCACTATTGACAGTAATGGCTGGTCTTCTATATTGAATATCTTTTCTCTGAAGTATAATAAGCATGCATATTCCTAAAGCTGCTATAGTTATTAATCTGATCCACCATTTCTTCATCTGTAGGGCTCCTTTTTAAACTATCATTCGCCTATTTCATTACTCATCATAATATAAGAGTCGATTTTTGTCTATAAAACCTCTTCACTCTCATTTTTAATTTGAATTTGACACATTTTCATAGCTTCTAATGCATTATCATGAGTCTTTGGTGTAACCCCTGCACAGCAAGCTGCATCAACTTGAATAACTGCTTCTGGTATATAAGTCTTTAGCAATATTGCATTAGATAAAACACAAATATCTGTACAAAGCCCTACAATTTCTATCTCTGTCTGACTTGGCTCACTTATTACTTCTCTAAGCGTTTTTGCAAGCTCTTCTCCTCCAAATATTCCCTTCTCAAAAATAATATGATGACTTGCACCTTTTTGTATTGTTTCTGCTAACGCGCCTATTTGTGGCTGCAATTCCCATCCCTTTGTTCCCTTAATACAGTGTGGTACTGGTAGATTTTTTCCTTCCTGTGTTTGGAGATAGTCTTGTGTATGTGTATCTTTAGTAAAATAAATAGGGTTATTCTCTTTTTGATAAGCTTTTACCTTGTCTATAACATTTGGTACAATGCTGACTGCTTCTTGCGTACCCAGTGTCCCATCTATAAAATCATTTTGCATATCTACAACTACTAATATCTTTTCCATTTTATTTCCTCCCAAAAGTTTTATCTATTATAAGTTTTATAAAAATAAGCTTATTACTCTGATAAACTTATTATAACTTTCTTTTTATTCTATAGTACCTTAATTAGTAAAAATAAGCACTTCCTCCTCTACCTAATCTATTGTAGCTTTCTTTATTAAAAAGTAGGCATGATAAAATACATTTATCCTGCCTACTTTTAACTTTTTATTTATTCATTTAAAAATGTATGCAACTCGTCTCTACCAGCTTCCTCATCCCATTGTAGTACCCATCCTTTACCTGGAAGCGAACCCCCATAGCTTGTATTGGGATTTGGAAATTCTAACTGTCTTACATCATCCGTCCCTATTTGAAGAGCTGTAAAAGCAAGCTTCACCATATCCATAACATTCATATTCGTTTTAATATAAGGTAAAACTTCTTTCAAAAGTGTACTGTAAGAGGTAAATGGCATACGTGTTATTTTCTTAAAGACTTGTTCTACCACGTCGCGCTGCCTTTCTTCTCTGGCATAAATGGAATCTGTTTTACGCATTCTAACATAGGCTAATGTCTGATAACCATTTAAATTATAAATACCTGGGCTTTCTATAGGCCTAAAACTATCTTCTTTGTTATCATAGAACTTCCTATAGTTTTCTTCCGCTACACGATTAAATTCCCTTAAATCTACCTGTTCTAGATTCGCCTCTACACCACCTAAACGGTCCACTAATACAATAAAAGATTTAAAGTCTATAACAATATAACGGTCTACTTCAAGCTGAAAATTACTTTCTACCGTTTGTAAGAGCAATGGTGCCTCTCCATAGGCATAAGCATGTGTAAGCTTTTCATATCCAATACCAGGAATGTTGACATAGGCATCTCTTGCAAAAGAGGTTAATTTCACATTGTCATGTATAGTATCCAAAGTTAGAAGCATCATAGCATCAGACCTTGTAGCTATATCTGTACTTGCCGAATCTACTCCAACTAAAAGTACATGACTAATGCCAGGTATAATAGGATAAGTGGCAGGTTCCTGCTCTACTATATCTTGATTAGGCACAGTAATACTATCTAAAGTCCTATATAAATAAATACCCATTACTAATACTATTGCTATAATAATACCAACAATACTCCATATTATTTTTGTTGCTTTACGCATAAGTCACCTCTATGAATGATTATGCTGTTAGTATAACCTCCCATTTGTTCTTATATGAATTTTTAAATACTTATATCTTTATTATTTCTGAAGAAATATTAAGAAATACGACAATCTAATTTAAGAAGTGGCCTGTATACTTATTAATAGATAATAAATTATAGGAGGTTTTAATATGAATAAAAATAATTTCTTTACTTTTTTATTGGGGCTTATTCCTGGTGCTGGGCAAATGTATCTAGGAAGTATGAAAAAAGGCATATGCATCATGACTGGATTCGGAATCGTCTGGACCATTTGTAACCTTTTACCTATTCACCTTATTAATTTTATTCTTCCAGTTATCTGGTTCTATGCCTTTTTTGATACTTTAATTTTAGGTCGCCTTAATGAAGATGAACGTAGACTCGATGAAGAAGAATTCTTACATAAATTAAAAAGCTTATTAAATCAAGATTGGCACACTTTCTTTACTAAGCATCACATAGTTATTGGGACAATAGTTATTGTACTTGGAGTTTATACACTTTTTGACCGCTTAGTCCTTCCTATTTTATATCGTTTTGGAGATTATTTAGGTTGGTTCCATAGCTTCTTCTATAACATACCAAGCCTTATCCTAGGTATTTTACTACTCATTGGTGGTTTTTATCTTATTATGCACTTTAAATCAAACGAGGAATAAATTTAACAGAATTTATTCCTCGTTTTTTATCTTTTATTTCTATTATTATTCTTTTTAAAGGTATACATTTTCTGATCTGCTTCTTTTAAAATCTGCTCAGCAGACCAGCTATTCTTTTCATTGATATAGATAACACCATAACTTATAGACATAGGATAACTTGTTTGTAAGCTTACTATTTTTTCATTGAACTCATAAAGTCTTTTTTTAGCAGCTTCTTCATTACATTCAAGCAATATGAGTACAAACTCATCCCCACCAATACGACATAATGTATCAGTTTTTCTCATAGCTTCCTGTAAATTATCTGATATACTTTTTATATACTCATCTCCTACATGATGTCCTAATGTATCATTCACTTTTTTTAATCCATCTAAATCAATAAAACATAAAGAAAATTCACTTTTATTATTTAAAAGTTCTTGCAAAAAATTCATATAATATCTACGATTATAAATACCTGTTAATTCATCTTTAAAAGCCATAGATTCTAATTCTTGCGTTAATCTATTATGTGCTGTTACATCAAAAACTAAATGTACATATACACCTTTTCCATTCCACTCTGTACAGAAAGACTCTATCTCCATAATTCTTTTACCACTACAACAAGAAATGATACGTTGTCTCTTGCCTTGTTCAGGCTTATAAAATGTCATGTTTTGTAGAAGTGGACAACATGTACAGCACATTTGCTTCTCTGATTCTACATTATAAATCATTTCTTTTGCAGATTGATTGGTATAGATAATACGACCTGTATCTTCCTCAGTCACAATAAGCCATTCCTTCATCCCATCCATAACAGCTATAAGGAGTTCCATATATTGAGCAAGTGCATCATTCTTCTTTCTTAATTTATCTTCTCTCTCTTCTAACTGGCCGATCATCCTGTTAAATGACTCTGAAAAATCACCTAAAAAATTAACCCTTTGATGATAGTCTCCTTCTGCTACTTGATTGGCCTGCCATGCTAAATGCTTAAGCCCTGAATGCAGTTCCTTGAGTGACCCAGCAAGTAGATTTTGCCTTGAAGGCATCCGTGTATCCAGATTTCCTATAGATAAATGATGTAAAAAAGTATTTCTTTCATCTACACATTGTGCTAAATAATAAATAGCTTCCTGCACCTTCAAGAGCTCCGAATCTTCAACCTGTGGAACTTCTTTTAAAGGCTGATTTAAAACTATATTTTTTATTTGTAAAAGTAATATATCAATATCTTGTTTATACATATGTCACGTCCTTTCTATCTATTTAATAGATGCTTTAAATCTGCACACACGTGCCCCCGTCCCCCAGCAATCTATTTCTTCTACATCATAATTATTTCCAGTATAAATCTCTAAAATACCTGCTATAAAACCTTCATCATAATTGCATAAAGACTCTCCTGTAACAGGTAACCCTGAGCAATCTAAGTCTTCACTTATGGTTAATACAATTTCATCAAGCTTTTCATCTAACTCTTCTATTCTTAAAATACCCATTTTATATATTTCTAGCTGTTCCTGTAACTGGGCAACAAAAAGGTTTAGTGGCAAAGTGTTATCTAAAACATGCATAGCAAATTCCCTGCCTGCTAGTTTCCCTGCACTACGAAAAATATTAACAGCCTCTTGTTTCCCATAACGTTTAACTAACTCATCTTTTAACGTATACTCAAATAGACGATAAATTAGAACTGGCATTCCTTGCCCTAAATTTTTTCGTCCTTCACTTACATTTTCAATATTCTCCCAAGAGAATCTCCCCTCATCTGTTTCTCCAAAAATACTAAACATATATTGTGCCTTCTCCCAATAGTATTATCTTACATCTTTTAATACTATTTAGTATAACTCCTGATATTATGATATTCAATTCCTTGATATATATATTCCACATAATACTCCATGATAATTTTGAACAAAAATCTATTTATAAAGGAAGTTCTACTATGTCAATACTTGAAAGTTTTAAAAATAAGCTGCACCATACTAGAGAAAATATCAGAGAAGATTTAGTTGTATATAAGTTCATATTGAAGATGACCTTAAGGATATGCCTACTATTCACGAAGACATAAAGCTGAATACCATAAAAGACATGACCAAGAAGAATTTGCAAGAGAACTTAAACATCAAATGAGACATGTATGTTAATTATAAAAGGCGTATTCCTCTATAGGGAACACGCCTTTTACTGTCTCATTACATTTCTAAATATTTTAGTAACATTGTACCAATACCTACGTTGTAACCTGCAATGGCCATAGATGCAATCATAGGTTTATTCATTACATAAGCTAATGGAAGTTTCTTATCTAAAATTTCAAATCCTTCGTAAAGGTATGAAAGATCTTCTTTTTCATATCCAACAAATACTTTAATAAATGGTACTGCTTCTAATGTTTTAACAAGTGTTGGATTATTTAAGTCTTTTTCTTCTTTTACAACAAGGATTACATTTGGTTTAAGCTCAAGATACTGTTCTTTTGCTTCAATCATTTCATTAAGAAGATGTTCTGTAGGTTCTGCACCTGCATCTAAGAAGGCTACAATATTATTGCTTTCTTCTATTACTTTTGAAAGCTCACATACATCTCCATTAGTATCCCTAAATGTAGTTTCATTAACTACTGTTTCTTTTTGGTGTGCTGCATTTATTTCTGCAAGTGCTACTTCTACTGTCACATCTTCATTTTCTTTAATATCCATATAGTAAAGGTTAGCATGTACTGTACCACTCGCTTCTCTATTAACAGTTACGATGCGGTACTGTCCAGCTTCTACTGGATAAGTTACTTTACCATCTTGCCACTGGCCTGTTCCTAAGTAAAGTGTATGATATACACCATTTACATAGCGACCTACTGTGTAGTTCTTCATATATTCCCATACAGTATCATCTTGTCCATGAAGTGTTAAGTTACTATTTTTAATAACTTCTTCTTGCACTGCACCTACTTCAATTTCTACCCAATTACCATCTTTGTAATAACTCATATTACCATTTTCTTTATTTAAACGTGCTGGAATACCAAATGTACGGCATAATGCTACGAATAAAATTTTCTTAGCACTTACATGTCCCCATTTAAGTTTCATAACACCTACTGGTTGTGCACATAAATAAACATTTTGCATACTTGTTGCAGTCACAATTGTTTCATCAACATAATCATAAAGGCTTCTTGGATTATTTCTATAAGCTGCTTTACTTGCCTCATCAAACATAGTCTCTAACTGAGCTCTATAAGGCGTGATTTTCTCTGTAGCAATTCTAGGCGCAAGAATGCCTTTTACAAAAATTTCTTCTTCAAAAGCATCTTTAAACTGCATCGCATGTTCTAAGTGTGCTTTTAAAGTTTCACAGCTTGTATCTGACATATCTTTTTTATTCATTGTATCAAGCATCTTCACTTTGTACTCTAAAAGATCTTTTGTCTCTTCATCTTTAAAGAATGCTTGGATTTCTTCGTAATTTCCACGAGCTGCCTCTAAGTGTCTTGCTACACCTTCTTCAAATGGTGTGAAGTCCTTTGCCCATTCTTTTGCTTTTTCTCCTAAGAAAAATGTCTCTACAAAAGCATTTCTTGTACGAAGGGCATACCCATGACGCTCTTCATGAAGGGCTTTCATTTCTTCAGTTACGGCATTTTCATCTGGAGATGCACCTTTTGGTGGTACAAGGGTTACACTTTCTACTGTACCTGATGTGCGTGCTCTATCTTTAAGTATAATAGTTAGGCTGTCTGCTAAACGTACATCAATTTGATCAAAGGTTGCAATACCATCTTTATGTACATAAACTACTAAATCACCAAAACCAGTTGTAAATTTCACTTGTCCATTAGCATCTGTTACAAGCTCTGTAAGCGCTGAAAACTCAGAATAGTTAATCACTTCAAATCTTACTTTTGCATTTTCTACCGGCTTATTCTCTTCATCGACTACATGAATCGTAATTTCTTTTGTAGATGCATAACGATCAAGTGTATTAACTTCTGTTGCACTATCTGTCTGACGTGTAATAAGTTCATTCTCTACAGTTGTAGCAAATACTTTACTTTGGATGAGCATACCACGGGATGCTGAAAGCTGGAACCAGCCTGAGTCAAGTGTTGCTTCTGGCTCACATGCACCTAGGAAGTGCCATTCACCATCTGTCCATACTTCCACCCATGCATGGTTATCATCACAGTGTGCCCATCTTGGTGTGTATGCTTGTCTTGCTGGAATACCCACACTTCTAAATGCAGCCACGCCAAGTACAGATTCTTCACCACATCTACCATATGCATTACGGATTGTTGTAAGTGGACAAGTTGTTCTTGAATCTGTTGTTTGATAAGTTGCTTTTTCAAAACACCAGTAGTTGATAATAAGGGCTGCTTCTTTCATGCTTTTCCCTTCAATTCTTGGGTAAAGTTCTTCAAAGAAATCATCCTTATAGTATTCAATATTTTCATTACTCATACGATATTGAAGGACATAGTTTAAGAATAATCCCCCTGTAAGTTTGTCTCCCCAAGGTACAATTTGACGTACTTTTAAAGCTTGTCTTACAAATTTAAGGAAAAGCTCACCATCATGGTTAGCAAGATCTTGTTCAGGCATAAAAGCATAAAGATACTTTAAGCAAATAGCCTCATCTTCTGTACATGTATCAAGTACGGCAAAAAGCTCTGCCTCTCTATTTTTAGCATTTTCTCTAACGACTGCAAAGCGTTCTTCAATGATTTGTTTGTGTTTATTGCTTACTAGCATAGTTTTCCTACCTTTCTAGTTTTCCTTTATCAATCATACTTAGTTATAGTACCATAGTACAACTTAAAATTAAATAAAACAACCTCTATAAATTGTTTATCTTTTCTTTTATTTTTTTGAAAGTACTTTTATACTAACTGTAAATATTGTATATTTTCCAAAGATTTAAAGTTGTGTTTTTTATAACTTTCACACAACCCATTGAAAGAACTTTCCAAGATGTCGATTTTGTTGAAACTATCCTTTGGCAGACTATATGCTGTAATTACAAAAATTTGAAGTCATTAAAGCTAAATATCCAGACTAACTGCTTATGTCAGACTGCTCGACTATAGAAGAGGCCCTATTATTACAAGACCCAAGTTATTACAAAAAATTTCGTAGACGCTATCGAAAATTAAACTTAAAGGAGTGCTTACTATGAAACACACAGATATGCAACAGAATTTGGTAAAGAAAATAAAAAATAAAAGCAAGAGGAACTTAAACTGATTCCTCTTGCTTTTATTTTTTATTATACATATTCTCCTGCTATTTATTTCTTAACTAATTCTACAAGTATATTGCCATTTTCTACTCTTCTCTTCTTAAACCCGACCTTTGCAAAAGCTTTATGTGCAGCTTCACGCTCTGCTGGAATATCATCTTGAAGCCTTTCTAGACCATATATATCAAAAGCTACTTGTACTAATAAGTTTAATGCCTCTTCGCAGTACCCTTTTCCCCTATGCTGAGCTTCTATAATAATACCTACCATGTGTGCCTCATAATGCTTATCATATCTAAAAGAGACTTCTCCTATAAACTGATGGCCTTCCCTTTTTACAACATAGGCATAAAACCTATCTGGTCCTTGATTAATCCAAAAATCAAACCAACTCTGCCAGTCTTGCTTTCTAAAATAAATACATCCCGTTTCATTATCATAATCTATAGATTGTAAATGAAATCCTTTATTATAAGCCATAGTATCTGGTTGCAGTAAAATCTTCTGTCGATAATCTAACTCCTCTAATCTTGGTATATGTAAATATAGTCTATTCATACGCCCCATATTACTCCCTCTATTTTATCCCATTGTTTATCTGGCTTATTATATCACTCTTTTAAATCTATCTACTACCTCAAACAGAAATTATAGAACACCTTACATATCTACATAACTTACTAGATACTATCTTATAAAAGGTTCATGTACCTCATCCTTTAAAAGTTCTGCATAAGCGTGAACTTTACGAAATGTATTACCCATCATTTCGCTACTGCGATAATTTCTTAACGCATCTAGGTCATACTCAGCTATAAAAATATCTTCTTCTAGCTCTCCTGCACATACCATAAGAGGGTCCACATAATGTCCTTCCTCATCCCATATAATTGGGCTAAATGCACAGGAACGTCCTGCATTTTCCCCCGGCGGATTTGCCATTACTACACCTGTCATATTCTCATAGGCCCTTGTAGATAAGGCATTTACCCTCGGCTCCATAATACTGCAATCATTAGGTACTAAAATAATCTCTGCACCTTTAAGCATTAAGATTCGCGCACTTTCAGGATACTCTCTGTCATAGCAAATCATTACACCTAGTTTAACGCCTTCAAAATCACATACTTTAAATGTATCCCCACCTTCTAACATACGCTCATAGGAAAAGTCACATGTATGTACTTTATTGTACTTCATCAAGACTTCTCCCTTCTTACTTATGACAAAAGCTGAATTACGTGGTCTTTTTTCACCTTTTGTATAACCTGTTATAACAACACCAATCTCTAGTTCCTTAGCAAGTTTACGAAAGGCCTGAATATGTATATCATCATCTGCTAGTGCCTTCTCTTTCCACTTCTCATACTCAAGAAGCTTTTCAATCTCCTCTATAGGCATATCATCATCTTGAATAGGAAATTCATAACCCGTAATCCAACACTCTGGAAAAAGTACTAATTCTGCCCCTAACTTTTGAGCTTCTTCTATAATCTTTAATCCCTTCTGAGTATTTTTATCATAATCAAAAGGATCTCTTACTGCCTGTACAATGGCAATTTTAAATTTATTTTTCATGTCCATCTCCTTGTCATTTATACTTATATTTATAAATATTATACCATTATAAATTTTTTTCTATTTTCGGCTCTATACATTTTTCCAATTATTGAATATATATTTTTTACTTGGAAAAAACTAAACTCAAATTCTATCACTAAAGGAGTATATATCCATGAAAAAGTTTTTAAGTAATTTATTATTCCCCTTACTTCTACTTGCTTTAATACTCATCCCCTCTCAAGCTCATGCTTTAGAGAAAGCTCTTCCTTATAATAAAGCCACTTGTGATTTAAGAATGTTAGAAAGGGATCTTTGGGTAGACCATGTCATATGGACAAGGAGTTTCATCGTTAGTGATTTAGCTTCACTTGAAGATAAAGGCCCTGTATTAGAGAGACTTCTTAAAAACCAAGATGATATCGGCAATTCCATCAAACCCTATTATGGAGAAGAAGCAGGTAACAAACTTGCTAGTTTACTGAGGGAGCATATCACTCTTGCTGGGCAAGTTGTAGATGCTGCTAAAAGCAGCAATAGCGCTGACTTAGAAAAATATAATAAGTTATGGTATGACAATGCAGACCAAATAGCTGATTTTTTAAGTTCTGCCAATCCTAACTATTCTAACGAAGATCTAAAGGATGCCCTCCATACACATTTAAAGCTTCTTACAGATCAAGCTGTAGCCAGACTTAATAAAGATTGGGCTGGCGATATTAAAGCCTTTGATGAAGGTAAAAATCATATGATGCATTTTGCTGATATGCTTACTGATGGTATCATTAAACAATTTCCACAAAAGTTTAAATAAGTAATAAAACCTTCTATAAAATTCATTACTATCATATTTTCTATTCTTCTCTCCTTTATTATGGTAAAATCTATAACAGTTATAACTATACAACATAAGGGAGGAACGACTATGAAATATGATGTTATACTATTTGATGCTGATGAAACTTTATTTGATTTTAAAAAATCCGAAAGAGAAGCTTTTAAAAATGCCATGCTTGAATTCGGTATAGATTATGATGAAAGTTATCATTTAGAAATATATCAAGAAATTAATACAGCGATCTGGAAAGAGTTTGAAGAAGGTCTTATCACACAAGCCAAACTGAAAATTGAACGTTTTGAAAGATTAGCTACACGCTTAGGGGTTACATTCGATGCACAAGCATTCTCTACATCTTATATGAAACACCTAGCAGATGCATCTTTCTTATATGAAGGAGCTCTAGAGCTTATAGACAGCCTCTCTAAAGTATGTACATTAAGTATTATTACAAATGGCCTTACCGATGTACAAACGAAACGTATTGGTCAATCTACTATTGCTCCATACTTTAAAGATATTGTCATTTCCGAAACAGTTAAAGTTTCCAAGCCAAATCCTAAAATTTTTGAACTTGCTTTAAATAATATTAATCATCAGGATAAAACTACCGTGCTAATGGTAGGAGATAGTCTTACTTCTGATATACAAGGTGGAATTAACTTTGGTATAGATACTTGTTGGTATAATTCTGACAGACTTGCTAATACTAAAAATATCTCACCAACTTATGAAGTTGCAAATTTCGAGCAGCTTAAAGCTATAATATTTGCAGAGTAAATAAAAAGGATAGAACCCTATACGTTCTATCCTTTTTATTTATTTTCTTATTCTCCAGAAAGTTCTACGCTTAAATCTTCATTTATTTGCTCTTGCTTTACTAAATCTACTATATAGCCTGCGATTATCCCCACTAAAGCTGGCACAATCCATCCTAATCCTTGATTATAGAAAGGTAATTTATTAAGTAATTGCGTTACAAAATTTAATTTAAATCCTAATGAACCTAATGCATAGATAATACTTACTGCACCTGTAAAGAGCATGGTTAGACCATAAACATATCTATTGCCTTCAAATAATTTATCAAATATAGCAAGTACAATAAGCATGATTGCTATTGGGTAAATCATATCTAATACAGGTATAGAAATCGAAAGAATCATATTAAGCCCCATATTAGCAAGAATCATACTTGAAAGTGCTAAAATTCTAACCCAGTTTTTATATGTCATTTTAGGTACTAAAGTTGAAAAGTATTGGCTACATGAAGTAATAAGACCTACACTTGTTGTTAAACAAGCAAGTGTAAAGATCACAGCTAAAAGTACAGCGCCTGGTTTACCAAATAAGTAAGCCATAACATGTGTTAGGGTCTGTGCCCCATTTTCTGTCATTCCAAATCTTCCACCACTTGATGCTCCTAAGTGTGCTAAAAGTACATAAATAACAACTAATAATCCACCTGCAATAAGACCTGCTTTAATAGAATTTCCTACAACACTCTTTTCATCCTCTACTCCTTTCGACTTAATAGCTAAGGCAATAACAATTCCGAAGTTTAAAGCTGCAATAGTATCCATTGTTAAATAACCCTCTAAAAATCCTTTTGCAAAAGGTGACTCAGCATACTCTGCTACTGCACTGCCATATTCTCCAATTGGTCTGAATAACGAAGTGATAACAATCACAAGAATCATAGTTAATAACATTGGAGTTAAAACTTTCCCCATACGGTCAACAAGTTTAGTTGGCGATAGAGAAAGCCAATAGGTTACTGAGAAAAAGGCACAAGTAAAGATTAGTCTTGCCATAACTACAGACATACTCTCTGGAAGGTATGGTGCTACTGCCATTTCAAACGGAAGACTTCCCGCTCTTGGTATACCTAAACATGGCCCAATAGATAAATAAATAAGCACTGTAAATACAGTAGCAAATACAGGATTTACTCTTCTTGCTAAATTTTCAAGCCCACCTGATTTTGCTACAGCAATAACACCTAAAATTGGAAAACCTACTGCTGTAATGAGGAAGGCCACCATAGCAATCCATACTTTATCCCCTGCTGATTGCCCTAAAAAAGGTGGAAAAATTAGATTCCCTGCCCCAAAGAATAGTGAAAAAAGCATAAGCCCTACGAATAATAAATCTTTTTTTGATAACTGTTTCATTTTATATTCTCCTCCTTATCACAACATCATTAAATTGATTTTTAGACAATAAAAAACCCGCCCCTTGTCTACAACAAGGGACGGGATTAACCGCGTTACCACCCTAATTCTATAAACTCCATTTATTATTATAAAGGGTTTATAGCTCTCATTTCGTATCTACCAATACGCTTTTCCTATAACGTGGAAAGACTCCGGCAACACTTACTTAGAAACTGTTCAGCACTGCTTCTTAGAGATGATATTCGGCTATAACTTGAACATTGGCTTTCAGCATACACCAACTCTCTGGGGAACAAATTTATAACTTACTTTTTCTCTTCATCGAATTTATATGATGTGTTTTGTTCGTTGTTTATGATTCTACATAAAAATCATACATATGTCAACAATTAATTTTAATTTATCTATAAACTTCTTTTACCTGACTTTTTCGTTTAATCTATTTTTATCTAAAATCTCTTCTCAAGTTCAATACTTATTTCTTCTTCATATCCACCATAGCTGTTTACTCTTATTTTTGCTGTGCCTTCTCTACTTTCTACCTTTGTTCTAATCCAGAAAGCAATGCTTCCGCCTGTTAAAGCAAGCTGCTTAGGTCCTATTACTTCTATATCACCAAATGTTTCTATCTGAATACCTTCACTTAAGTACGGCAAGGTATTGCCTACTTGATCTATAGCACGTACAACAACACGTGTTGCATCTAGTTCATCTGCATAGAGTTTATGATCATCTATTTCTACTTGTACTCCTGAATATACAGGGTTCGCAGCAAACTTTTTACTTACTACTACTTCATCTCCTACATAGCCAATAAACTCAGCATCTGTCCAATGCGCCCCCCACTCACCATTATTCATACTTAGTACAAATGGTGGCTGTTTAAGATATTGCATCTTAGGATCTGTATTATGGAACTGTCTTGAAAAGACTCCTTTGCTCACTCCACCTAATTTAACTTCTATCTTATTACAGTTAGTAAACACATGAATTGGGAATACAACCCCTTTATTTTTCTCCCCTCTTGCCCAGTAGGTAAGTGGCTCTATAACATAACCATGTTTTGGATCTCTTTGACTTTTGTAAACTGCTGCTGCAAACTTTGGAATTCTAAACATATCCATTACACCATGGTAACAAATTCTATCTCCACTACCAAAGTCAAAGTGTGTATTATAATCAAACGCACACCAACCTATTGCACCAAGCACTTCATCTTTTTGTCTTGCCATACTTTGTACACGTCCATGTCTCAGAGCATGTTCTACTAATCTTTCTTCTTGGTCAAACTTTTTAGTTGGGTAAATATGACCACAGAACTCTGTTACCATATATGGCACAGGCTTTTCTGATCCTGTACACCGCTCTCTTGTTCTTAAGATATTCTCTGAACCATCATGGATAAAATCATTCATCGTATAAATATCTTCTAAGAATTCACTTCTTTCTCTACATCTTACCCCTGATGTAGGCCTTGTATCATCTAGATTTCTTGCTAGTTCATTGGTTGCAGTATATAATTCATGGTCATCCCCAGATTCGTTAATACGTACGCCCCATGTAATAATAGAAGGATGATTGTAGTCTCTTTCAATCATAGCTTTTACATCTTCCATTACTTTACTACGCCAATCTTCCCTCTGGCTAATATGCTGCCAACCTGGTATCTCTTCTAAAACCAATAGACCTACTTCATCACATGCATCTAAGAAATAAGGTGACTGCGGATAATGTGAAGTCCTTACTGCATTAAGCCCAAGCTCATACTTAAGGATGTATGCATCTTTTTCTTGAACTCTCTTTGGCATAGCATATCCTACATAAGGATAGCTTTGATGTCTATTTAGTCCTAATAAAGTAAGTGCTTTGCCATTTAAAGCAAGCTTATTCTCTTCTATCCTCAACTCTCTAAATCCTACTTTTAGAATTGCTTCATCATTACCCTTCTCACCGTGCATCATAACTTTGCAGTTATATCTATGTGGATTTTCTATATCCCATAAAGTCATATCTTCCATCACAAACGGCGTGAAATCATATCTATGTATACCTTGTTTTACGTCTAATTGCATCTCTACCTCATGGTCATTAATCTGTACCATAAGCTTTACACTTTGAACCTCTTCTTTGCTATCAATTTCAATAATTGGTAAGCATTGTACTTTTCCCTGTTCACCATTATGCTCCAAAATAGTGTATTTAAAATATACATGATTAATATAAGCTTGGCTAAGTGTATAATGCCATACATCCCTATAAATCCCACCAAAGGTTAAATAATCTACTACATATCCAAAAGGAGGAATATCCTCTCGTTCTGTAGAATCTACCTCTACAAAAACTTTATTGTATGCACCTCTTTGCACAAAATCTGTGATCTCTACATGATGTGGGATATAACCGCCCTTATACTCTCCTATAAAAACATCATTAATAAAGATTTTAAAAGCAGTCATAACACCATCAAAAACTAAGAACTCTCTATCATTCCCATGTTCTATCCACAGCTCCTTCTCATAAAAGCTGATGAATTGATACATTTTTTCATCAAAATAATTATATGGTACTTCTTTATTAGCATGAGGCAAATTAACTTTTATCCCTTCTTCTTGCTTATCCATGCGATAAAGCCATCCATTATTGATACATGTTTTTTTGTTTGATGCAATCATATTGTTCCCCTTTCTTAGCATTTTCTGGTCTATTTATATCTTGTCGCATGATATACAATAAAAATACTGGCAGTAGATTCCTAATACATTCCCTATATCCTTTATTTTTATTGATATATTCTTCGTACATAAGTTGCAAAATAGTAAAATTCCTTTTCTAGTAGTGGTAAATCTATAAAAAATAAATACTATTTCATTCTATATTCTTATTTAAAACTAATACGATAAATTTTAGTTTTTGTTACGTCTCCATTTTCTGGGAGTACTTCTATTTGAGCTATACCGTTTAGATCTACTGCTGGAATCACTGTTACTTTAGCATGTTTTGTAGCATTTACTCTAATTTCTGGCATTCTATCCCCCTGCATATCACATACACAGTGTAATGCCTCATCAAAATGATCAAGTATATTGCATCCATCTACTAAAATTTCTGCTACTTCATAGTCTTCATACGCAATAGCTTCTTTGCCATAAGCTTCAAGCTCTGTTATAGCGATACCTTGCTTATCTGCTTTTCTAGTCATATTAAGACGAATTGCATAAGTATGGACTGGCTCAAATGTAAAGGCATACATACTTCCAGATTCTACACCTACTGTATCTCCTTGGATTCCCACAACCGGCTTCCAATTTCCTTCCTCTGCTAATTCACCTTCTATTACATGCCCAAAACGATTTGGCACAGCTGGTTCTCTATCTGGCACATAGTATTCAATTGTAAAGTTCTCTGGTGCACCTACTCCATGATCTTCAAAGAATCCTACTTTTACAGTATCCATATAACGTTTTGTAATATTACCACCTTCAGCAAAGAGAATACCTACCCACTCTTTATCTCTAGGTGCATACTGCCAGTTACTCCATCTATTATGTTGCATTTCATCAAAAGCAATGACTGTATCATTAACATGTGAAATATTATCTTTTGAACCTTCTACATCATTTGTAAAGGATGCTAAAGCTGCTGGGAACTGAGAACCTGTCCATTGTTTTGCGTAATTTTTACTTTCTTTAATTCCTTCTACTGCTTCAATAATTCTCACACTTGCAGTAACTGGCATCTTAACATCTTCTAGCATTCCTGTAACTTCTGTTATACCTACAGCGCTATAATTTTCACTAGTCCCATTCCATCTTACATGACTTTCTGCTTTTGTATGATCACTATAGTAAACCATTACTTTTTCAGGTAATTCTGCCGGAATGCCTTTTACTGCTGCTACACTTACACTTTCTATAGCCAGAATGCCTTTTACTGTAACAATAGCTTTAGCTAAAAGTGCACATCCCTTTACTTTTCCTTCTACTTCAAACTGACCATAAGTATTATAGTCTGTTTCTGAAAGTTCACTCCACTCTACTTCTACCATACGAGGGAAGCCTACATTAAAGTATGCTTTCACCATCTTTGGTAAATCTGGACGTTTACCTACTGTACAGCCTACCTGAACTTCTTCATAAGCTATTATTTCTTTAACGACTTCGCTTGGTGCAATAGTTAAAGTCACTTCATCAGATGTAAGACTTACACCTTCATAAATTACTTCTACAGCAACTTTTAAAGTACCTGCTGTATAGGCATAAATCTCATTTTGTACAAACTCAATATGTGCTTTATCTTCTGCTTTTACATGATAATGAACTTCTGCTTTTGAAAGGTCTATTACTATACCATCTTCTTTGATTCCTTCTAAAATAAAGCCTACTTTTTCATCTTCTTTAATAAATGTATGTTCTACTTTAAAGTTTACTTCTTTAAGCTGTGGCATAGCTTCTTGTATATGAACAACATATTTTTGTTTTATATGCTCATCTGCTTCTACTTCTACTAATACTACACCTGTATAACTACTTGGTGGCACAATACATACTTTAGCATCATCTTTGGCAACCGCAGTAACATGTGTAATTTGCTCACTATATGGTACTTTCATTTCATAAACAAATGTCTCCGGATTAAAGCCTACTACTTCCTTATTATTAATCATAAGGCTTGTAAGTTTTGCTACACTTGCCTTTTTACCTCTTCTAATATCTGCTACTACCACTTCAACACTTACTGCAGCCTCTACTCCATTTACAGTACCATAAACTGTTATAACACCCATTTGGCTAAGTTGCTGCTTGGTAAGATCATTCCATGTTACAGCCTGATTTACTGTGGTTCCATCTGCAAGTACGGCCATTACAGTTTCTGGCAGTGTAGGCACTACACCTACTTCTGTTCTTATAGGTTTAACCTCATAACCCAATACTTCTCTTGATGCAGTTGTACTACCTTCTACTGTATAAGTTGTTACGCATGCTCCTTCTAATCCCTCAGAAGATGCTTTAAGCGTAAAGCTTCCACTCTCTTCTGTAGCTTGAACAATAACAACTGCTTTTCCATTAAAGGCTTTACGCTTCCATGTACCATCAGCCTGTTCTTTATAGCGTTCATGACTTACAGGATTTCCATTATCTACCCCTACAATTTGTCCTTGCCCTATTACTTCGAATTTCACTTCATTATCTGCTGTTGGTACAAAGTTGCCATTTTCATCTTGAATATCTACTGTAATATAGCAAAGATCGTTGCCATCAGCCTGAATGACATTTCTATCTGCTTGTAAAGTGACTTTAGCTGCTTTATCTGCTGTTACAATAGTTTCTTCTGCTACTATAATCCCTTCTGCATTTTTAGCAACTGCTTGAATGGTAGTTCCTGGCTTATGGGTATAGTCTAAACGCCATTCTAAATAAAGGCGATCACTTGTTTCAGATTGTTGTTGATAAGCAAAACCATAGTCTGTTACTTTCTGTACAAAAGCTTTTTCACCTTGGCTTACACCATCTATAAAGAGTTCAATATATGGTGCATTAGAGTATACTCTAAGTGGAATTCTGCCATCTTCTCCCGTTACATTACTTCTAAGCGTATCATCTTCCCAGTTCCAATGTGGTAAAATATGTACCATTGGCGCTTCTTTTACACATTTCCATACACTTTGGTAAAGGTAGTAGTCATCTTTAGGAAAACCTGCTGTATCAACAATACCAAAGTAAGAACTTTTAGGTGATAGACTATGTCCTGGGCCACCTGTATTATGCCAAGGTGTAGGCTCACCAATATAGTCAAAGCCTGTCCAGATGAACTGGCCTGCTATATATTTTCTATCTCTATCTGGAATCCATGAGTTTGTCGCTGTTTTTCCCCAGCCTACATGGTCATTGTCATAAGAAGATTGTTGATAATCTGGATGATCACCTGAATCGTGATTTCCTAACCAATCTGGATGACTATATACACCTCTTGATTTAGTTGCTGAAGAAGTCTCCGAACCATAAATTACCCAGTCAGGATGCTTTGCATGTATACTATCATAGTTTTCTTCTGCATAGTTAAAGCCTACAGTATCCTGCACAGCAGCGATATCTTCATGTCCACCTTCACCTGTACCAAATCTAAATTTATCCGAACCTTGTGTAATGCCTCTTGTTGGATCTACTTCATAAACCCACTTTTTCATATTTTTAATGGTTTCTAAAGAGCGTTCATCCCCACCGGCTTCACTTACTTCATTTCCTACAGACCATTTAATAATACACGGGAAGTTACGTCCTCTTTTCACCATACGTTTAAGGTCAAATTCCGCCCAAGTTACAGTATTAGCACCATCTGGATGAGAAGTAGACCCTTGTGAGAAGAAACGTCCTAAGTCGTATTGTTTCTTTCCACCATACCAAGTATCAAAAGCTTCATCAATAACGAGAAGGCCTTTTTCATCGCAAATTCTTAAAAGGTCATCTGCTGCTGGGTTATGGGTTACACGGATTGCATTAGCACCCATATCCTGCATAATCTCCATCTGACGCTCAATAGCACGTGTATTCGCAACAGCTCCAAGAGCCCCTTGGTCATGGTGCATACATACACCTTTAAGTTTCATCCACTCACCATTTAAGAAGAAACCTTCATTAGCATCAAATTTAATCCATCTAAAACCACATCTTGTTTTATAAGTATCTACAACTTCTCCTTCTACAACAACTTCTGTAAGCATTGTATAAAGGTTAGGCTCTACTGTAGACCAAAGTTTTGGTTCAGATACAACGACTTGTTGCTCTACCTTATCTATTTGGCTAGCAGCTATAGTATATACTTCACTTTCTACTGGCTGTGCTACTACCTCATTTGTTTTATAGTCTAAAAGTGTAGAACGTACTACAACTTGTTTATCTGATTCTGAAGTATTTTTTACTTCTGTCTGAATATGCATAGTCACTTTGCCTGTTGCATACTCCTCTTCAATATACGGTGTCGTAATGAAAGTTCCGTATTCTACTACATGTACTGCCTCTGTTACAATCAGTTCTACATCACGGTAAATCCCACTTCCTGAGTACCATCTACTACTTGGCTGCTCATTTACTACTTTAACAGCAATAACGTTTTCTGTTACCCCATCTGCAATGATGTAATCTGTTAAATCATATGTAAAAGGCATATAGCCATTAGGATATTTTCCAACTTGCTTTTCATTCACATAAACTGTGCTATCCATATAAATACCACCAAAATGAATAGCAATTCTTTTATCTTTCATTTCTTGTGGTAAAACCAATCTCTTACGATACCAACCTGTACCACCATCTAAGTAGCCGGCCTCTGAACCTACTAAAGAATGCTCAATATTGAAATCAAACTCAATACTCCAATCGTGTGGTAAATTTAACTTTCTCCACTCAGAATCATCGTAATTGATTTTATAGGCATCACTTATATCAGCCCTTGGATGATTAACATCTCCTGCCCAGCAAAATGTCCAGTCCTTGTTCATCCCTATCTTTCTGTCACTTTGTGTCCCTCGAATTGTCATACATTTTCTCCATTTCTTACATAAATTACTTGATATTTTTAAAATTTTACTATTTAGATTATACTATTTTTATTATTATTTACAAAGCCCTAAAATACCTTTATTTTGTTTTAATATCTAAAATTTACTATCAATATCATAAGTTAAGAGTTCCCATCACCTGGGGCTATGAATAATATACTTATAAGACCTATATTATTCATAATCCGGAGAATAGACATATGAAAAAAATATCCTTTTCTAATTCAAGAACTTTATCATACAGGCAATTTCCTTATGATATTAGACCTATAGCCCAAAATCTATACGTACCTTGGGCTATAGATATTAGCAGTGAAGGTAACTTGTATTTCACAGAACGCTCTGGCTCAATTAGAGTCATAGAATATGGCGCCCTTCGCTCTGAGCCCCTCATCACTTTACCTCCACCTTTTATAAGTACTGGAGAAGGAGGTCTAATGGGTATTGCTTTAGACCCTAACTTTACTCAAAATCATTATCTCTACGTTATGCATTCTTATACTCAGAATAATCAAATCTACAACCGTGTTATGAGATTGCTTGAAATCAGTAATAGAGCTTCTATTGACCGTATTATTCTGGACCAAATACCTGGCGGAAGGATCCACAACGGTGGAAGAATAAAAATAGGCCCGGATCAAAAACTTTATGTGACAACTGGTGATGCAGGTAATCCCATGCTAGCCCAAGACATTCAAAGCACAGCAGGAAAAATACTGCGTATAGCATTAGATGGTAGCATTCCTATTGATAATCCTTTTCCATCCTCTCCTGTCTATAGTCTAGGGCATCGCAATCCTCAAGGTCTAACTTGGAATTTTCAAAATACCTTATACGCCTGTGAACACGGTCCTTCTGCTCATGACGAAATCAATATTATCTATCCTGGTGCTAATTATGGTTGGCCTCTAGTACAAGGTGATGAAACTGCGCCAAATGTTATAGTTCAAAGACCTTTAATTCATAGTGGGCAAAATACCTGGGCCCCTTCCGGTCTGGTATTTATCAAACATGGCCCATGGCAAGGTAATCTACTTGTAGCTTGTTTGCGTGGCGAGCAGCTTCTTGCTCTCTTATTAAACCCGGATGGTACTCTTGTAACACGTATGGAAGTACGGCTTAAAAACGAGTACGGGCGTTTACGCGAAATAATAGAAGGTCCCGATGGCTCACTTTATTTAACAACTAATAATCGTGATGGCAGAGGCACCACTAACATAGCTGATGACCAAATATTACAACTCATTCCTAGATTGGTTTAAAGTCTTCTATAAAAAATACCTTAAAATCATTGGTATGATTTTAAGGTATTTTTTATGTTCTATATGGAATATTTAGGCCTCTACAACCTCTTCAGGTGTAGTTTTCTTAAAGGTATACATCCAATTTGATTTCAAGTAGTAAATGAGGAATATAATAGAACTTAACGACCATGTAAGTGGATAAGCCCAGAAGATAACTTGAATATCATGTATAAAATGAGTGGCTATTGTAACATAAATAACACGAATCACACACCAGCAAGCCAACATAACCATCATTGGAATAATAGACTTTCCTGCTCCTCTTAATATACCTGCCATACAATGTGAAAAGGCCAGTAAGAAGAAGAATAACGCAATGGTTCTAGCTTGAAGTGTACCATACTGAATAACCTCTGGATCACCATTAAATAATGCGATGAGCTTTGGTGCTATAATAAAGAAAATAATCCCTATAGTCTCTGCAAGTAATGTAGAAACAGCTATCCCAAAGTAAGTACCTTTTTTAGCACGCTCATACTGACTAGCTCCTAAGTTTTGTCCTATAAAGATAGTCATGGACATAGCAAAACTTGTAATAGGTATAAATGCAAAGCCCTCTATCTTAGAATAAGCCCCACATCCCGCTACAGCAACTGCATCAAAGGAATTGATGTTAGATTGCACAACAATATTAGCAAGTGCAATGACAGAGTTTTGAATACCAGATGGAATACCCATCTTTAAAATCTGTTTAAGCATATCTATATGCAAAGCAACTTTCTTAAGACTTACTTTATATACATCCTTTGTACATATTAAATGACGGAATGCTAAAAAAGCACTTACAGCTTGAGCTATAACTGTAGCAATAGCTGCCCCGCCTATACCCATATTAAAAACTACAACAAATAATAAGTCTAAAACAACATTTGTAATAGATGAAATAATAAGGAAGTAAAGTGGACGTTTACTATCCCCCACTGCCTGGAATATACCACTAGCTGTGTTATACATAACAATAGTCAGTATACCTCCAAAGTAAATTCTTACATACAGAACTGCATTAGGAAATACAGATTCCGGCGTTCCCATCAGCTTTAAAATTTCGGGAGCAAGCACTGAGCCAAGAACAGTTAATGTAAGGCCAGCTATTAATCCAAAACAAATAGTTGTATGAATAGCCCTTTGTACTTCCTTTATATCCCCCGCGCCAAAATAGCGTGAAATGACTACACCAGCACCTGAGAATATACCGCCAACCAGACCTACAAGCAAAAATATAAGCGATCCAGTTGAACTGATCGCAGCAAGTGCTTCTTTACCTAAAAAATTACCAACGATTAAGGAGTCTACAGTATTGTATAACTGCTGAAATAAATTCCCCCAAAAAATCGGTAAGGCAAATTTAATAATTTTCTTATAAATGGATCCTTC
The DNA here is from genome assembly GCA_018883975.1 of Candidatus Niameybacter stercoravium. Lineage (GTDB taxonomy): Bacteria > Bacillota > Clostridia > Lachnospirales > Cellulosilyticaceae > Zhenhengia > Zhenhengia stercoravium. The sequence goes on along the minus strand of JAHLFD010000037.1, from coordinate 6,666 downwards.
AGTCATTAACATTACATTTGATTGCATCTTCTAATCCCCCTGTAGCTATAAGCTTTTATACTAAAATTTAACCAATGTAAAATATTATGTATTACCACAAACTATTATATTGCATATATTAATTTTTACAAGTGCTTATAGTCCTATAAATTCTCTCTATATCTTGCTTTTATAACTGATACATGCTATAAATAGAGCAAACTTCATGTTTATTTCATTAAAGGAGCGTTAGTAATATGACACAAATAAATGCAACACTTCGCAAAACAATAGGGATCATTGGTGCAATGGATGAAGAGGTAGAAATCCTAAAATCAATGATGGAAGTAACTGAAACAGTTACAAAAGCAGGTATGACTTTCTATAAAGGCATACTTCATAGTCAAGAAATCGTTCTTGCACGCTCAGGTATCGGTAAAGTAAATGCAGCTGTATGCGCACAGCTTATGATTACTCTTTTCGATATTAACTACCTCATTAACTCTGGTGTAGCTGGTACACTTCATGCAGACATCAACCAAGGAGATATCGTCATCTCTACTGATGCTGTACAACACGACGTTGACACAACAGTGTTTGGTGACCCATTAGGTGCTATTCCACGCCTCGGCGTAACTTTCTTCGAAGCCAACCCATCACTTATTGATTTAGCTGAAAATGCTGCTAAGAGTTTAAACTTTGAAGGTGTATCTATCTTTAAAGGACGTGTTGCAAGCGGTGACCAATTCATTGCAGGTGGCCCATTAAAAGACCGTATCCAATCAAACTTTGCACCTTCTGCAGTGGAAATGGAAGGTGCTGCTATTGCTCATGTAGCTTACTTAAACAGCGTACCATACGTTATTATCCGTGCTATTTCTGATAAGGCAGACGGCAGTGCTGACTTATCTTACGAAGAATTTTTACCATTAGCAGCTAAACATGCAAGTTTATTATTAGAACAAATGGTGAAGTGTTCAGTAGAACTATAATAAAATAGAGGATTAAATGAAGTACACTTCATTTAATCCTCTATTTTATTTGTTCTATTCATACTGCCTCCTAAAACAAAACTTTTCCTGTGATTATTTATTTTCTAAGTTTTCCCACTGATACCTTGCAAACCATCTTTGTACCTTAGCTGTATAATGTACTAAATCATTTTGGAAAATACCTTTATCCAATCTACTTGCATTAAACAACTCACTTTGAGATACATCAACCATTTTCATATAGTTATTTTCTTGGATTAATTCATTAAACAACCTAGTTATGCTTTCCACACCTTCAGGATTATTATATACATCACTAAGTGGGCGATAGAGATAAATAGGAAAACTTTGTCCTATTGCCTTACGAAAGCCATCAAATAATATCTTATAATTTTGTCTTGCTTCTTCAACCGCTATTCCTCCTGTATCCACTTCAGTCTCCCATTGATTCCAATGGAATCCTATTACACGTGGGGTGTAGGCCTGATTTTTTATACTTTGCATAGCCAACGGTAAAATCTCCATGGCCAGTGGATAAAGTGAAATATCTACCTGCCCAAGAACACCGTTCCTTATAATATGTGGTCTATTAGGATACCACATATTATGATCCCCCTTTTCATACTTGGCAATGCCTTGACCGCCAATAGACATTTGAATAATATACAAATCCGGCAACTCCATCCCTTCATCTATACAAGCTTGCCAACTTCTTGCAAACTCTGTGGCTAAACAACAGGTATGGTCTTGTACTTCCCCTAAGTTCATCCCGTAAGATGTAAATCCATTCCATACTACTTGTGAAAGACCATAAGCTTGATTCTTCTCACGGTCTAATCCCCATACATTTCTAAGCGGTTCCATAATCATTTCATGAGTAGCAAGCCTTGTCCCATGTCCATGTGCATTAGATTGTCCGCATACAATAAGAACAGGGACATCATTTTTCATTTCCCATTTCATCGTCTTATTCCCCTTTTATTCAAAGTAGCCTATATCTAAAAGTCCTACAATACCTCGTATTGTTAAGATATTGCAGGACCTTTATTACTTATTATTCACTTTACTTTTTAATTTCTTTAGGAATTCGTCTTTGAGTGCATTCTTATCTTCAAGCTCTTTAATCTTATGATTAAGATATTCAATATACTCTATAGTTAGCTTAGCCCCATTTTTATTAACGACATCCTCGCTCTCTAAAAGTTCCGTCAGCCACTGCATAGTAGAATTTTTTCTCATTTCATTGTACGTATTATCTTGTTTGAAATACATAATTACTATCTCCTTATTAGATCAACTTATAAATATACTTACCTCTATAATGTGCTCAAGCTTTTTCTAGGCATTTTCATTAGGTCCTATCACTTTTATGTTCATACTTCTCTTTGATAAAACCTCTTACTTTAGAACTTATTATAGGATAAATCGCAGCAAACTAAAGATACAATATTGCACCAAACTAACATCATATTGCTCATTTACTTATTGGTTCCTATCTTTAGTTTACCTGTATTATATAAAAACATAAAAACAGCCATTCCACAAATGATTATATAACCTAGACCGCTATAAAAATCAGGAATCTGACCAAATAAGAAGAAACCTAATATTGCAGAGAAAATAATCTGTGAATAATCATAGATTGAAATTTCTTTAGCAGGCGCATAACAATAAGCTGCTGTAATAGCAAACTGTCCACCTGCCGCTGCAAGTCCTGCTAATAGTAGGTAAATAACTTGAGTCAAAGACATAGCATGATATTGGAAAATGAGGAAAGGTAAAGTGGTTACACATGAAAAGCTTGAAAAGAAGAATACAATAAACGGTCCCTTTTCTCCCCTTTGTCCTAGGATTCTTACGAATGTATAAGCCGCACCCGCCGCTAGGCCTCCTGCGAATCCAGCTAAAGCAGGTATAAGCTCTACATTATGAAAGCTAGGTTTTATAATAAATAAGCTTCCTACGAATGCCCCTGCTACAGAAATAGCCTGTACCCAATCAATCTTCTCCTTTAATAAGAGATAACTAAATAAGATTGCAAAAAATGGTGACATCTTATTGAGCATAGAGGCGTCTGCTAAAACCAGCTTGTCTATAGCATAAAAATTACATAGAATACCCAATGTCCCAAATGTAGAGCGTAAAATTAATGGTTTTAAATTCTCTTTTTTATAAGAAAATCCTATCTTACTTCTCTTTAAAACAATGGCTGCAAAAATAAGTGCCACTAAGTTACGGAAGAAACTCTTTTGAATAGAAGGCAAATCACCTGCCAATCTTACGAAAGCATTCATAAAAGCAAAACTAAATGCGGATAACACAATGTATAATATTCCTTTATATTTCTGATTCATTTTTATACCTCCAATAATATAGTATTATACCATATACCTTTAATTATTTTGATTATCAAATATTTATTTTCATGATGTTCCATGCTATAATATGTCCCACCGAATGACTACAAGGAGTATCATAATGAAAAAAATCAAAATAGCTTTAATTGGAGTTTTAATTTTTATTTTACTTAGTAGTGTAACGATCGTAGGTTTTGGTGCCAATTACTTATACAATTTAGCCTTAAATCCTACTACACCAAAGGACTTAATATTTGGTTCAGATGATGAAGAGACTAAAGATTCAGTGAAGCAAAACGAAACAAGTGGTGCTGTAACTATAGACGACAAAACTTGGTTGCTTGAACATAGTGGTTATCAAGATTTATACATAACCTCCCAAGACGGTTTGAATCTTCACAATTATGTTATTAACAGGCCTGATTCAAATAAATGGATTATTACAGTCCACGGCTATACATCAGAAGGCCTATCTATGGCTTCCTATGCTAGAACCTTTTATGAAATGGGTTACAATGTTATCATTCCTGATTTAAGAGGCCATGGTCAAAGCGAAGGTGACTATATTGGTATGGGCTGGGATGAGCGCCTTGATATAATCGATTTAATTAATTATATTATAGAAAACGATCATAATAGCCAAATTGCTCTATTCGGTGTTTCTATGGGTGCTGCAACAGTTATGAATGTTTCAGGTGAAGAGCTTCCAAGTAATGTTAAAGCCATTATCGAAGACTGTGGTTATACTTCTGTGTGGGACCAATTCTCTTATCAACTTAATGACTTATTTGGGCTGCCAGCCTTTCCAATGATGCATAGTGCCAGCCTGGTTACTAAACTTCGTGCTGGTTATTGGTTAGGTGAAGCCTCTGTTATCGAGCAAGTTAAAAAGTCTAAAACACCAACTCTATTTATCCATGGTGATGAAGATGATTTTGTTCCATACTCTATGCTTGAAGAACTATATGAAGCTTCAACTACTACAAAAGAAAAGTTAGTCATCAAGGGTGCGGGCCATGCTAAGTCAAGAGAGGTTAATCCAGACTTGTACTGGTCAACTATTACTCAATTTTTAAACAAGTACATGAATGACTAAACAAAAATGCACCTCAGTATTTAACTGAAGTGCATTTTATTGATTAATAAAATTACAGTAATTATAATGAATAATAAATAACTTCCATACGAAAGAAGGATTGTACATGAGTAATAAGTTTAGCAAACAATATACCATTAATATTTATGATGTAGATTCAAATTATAAATGTAAATACTCATCTCTTATGAATTATTTATGGGATGTGGTTGTCTCACAAAGCGATGCTTTAGGTGAAACGCATAATGGTTTTGTCAATAATTGTGTTTGGGTCTTACTTAAATATGATTTAAATATTTTAGAATACCCAAAGTTTCGCGATACAATTACGGTTGAAACCGATATCGTAGGCATTAAGAGACTCTATGGCTATAGAAGCTTTACAATAAAAAACTCAAAAGGTCATGTCATTGTTTCCGGTCTTTCTACCGCCATACTTATCGATTTTGAGAAAAGACGTCCCGTAAAAATGTCACCTGAACAATGTAAAGTCTATGGCATAGAAAAAGAATTAGAAGAAGCCTTTCCATTAGATGATTTTATAAAACTTGAAAATCCTACGTATTCAAAGAATTATACCATAAGACACAGTGATATTGATGCAAATAAACACGTAAATAATGTCAAATATATTGAAATGGCAGTGGATACTTTACCTAGAGACCTTTTAAATAACTATGAAATTTCAGCTCTGAAAGTTCTATTTAAACAAGAGGCTATGGATGAAAGTTCTTTATATCTTTGCAGTGATGTTATGGAGCACGATGCAAGTAACCTTATTACTATTCATACTATATTTGATAAAAACCATGATAAGCCTATTACTAAATTAGAATTCAAATGGAAGAAATCGAATAATGCATAAAAATAGAGAGCCCACTAGGCTCTCTATTACTGTTATTAATTTTGTTTACGAACTAAAGTATACTCATCACCTATTTTATAATAGGGACAGTGGTTGCTTTGATGATAGCTCATTTTTGCTAAATCATCCTCATCCATGATAAAGTCAATACTACACACATATTGTTGACTTCCTTCATCATATTCTAAATGCATACAACTCTCACACATTTTATTCTTCCTTTTGTCTTTACTTTCTTATTTTAGTATAACTTTATTCATTTTGATTTTCTATGGCTAAGCTTACCTCATTTACTAAAGCTTCTTCCTTGTTTTCTTGCTGTTCTTTAAGTAAATCTCTAATTTCTCTTAATAATAACTCTTCAGCAGATACTTTAGGTTCTTCCTTAGGTTCTTCCTTAGGTTCTTCTTTTATTTCATCTTCCTTTTGTTGCTTCATTTTATTAGCCATTCTTGTGATGAACTTAATTGTAATAAAGATTGAAAAAGCTATAATTAAAAAGTCAAATACATTTTGCAAAAATGAACCATAGTTTATTATAATAGGTTCTAATCCCTCTCTTGGTGGCTCCACAACCCATTTCCAGTTAGTAAAACTTACTCTTCCGGTTAATAAACTAAATACTGGCATAATCATGTCATTAACTAATGAGGTTACAATTTTTCCAAATGCACCCCCAATGACAACCCCTATTGCCATATCTACTACATTTCCTTTCATTGCAAATGCTTTGAATTCCTTTAATATATTCATTCTATCACCTTTCTTTTATATTCTCTTTATTACTTATAACATACTTTTATCTTTAATCAAAGTATTAATATTCATTTAATATTAAACCCGTTTTTCTTTACCAATATTGAATAACCCAAGACTTCAAACTATAATAGTCAATATCTATTGGCTATTATAGGATATCCATATGAGTAAAACAGTTTCACATCATTTAAAAGTTCTATTAAATGAACTTTTCCTTTAGATAGCTAAGTATAGTGGTTTATACACTCTACTCTTCTAATCTACTATCATAGTCTTATAAATACATATTTTTATATCAATAAAAAAGAGAGCCTAAGCTCTCTTTTTCATTGATATACTTATATAAGTAGTAAATTCTACTCTATTTATTTTACCCTTGGTGTTTTTTACTTATTTTATTTAATACAACAAGCGTACCTAGTAATAATACAATTGAGCTACCAAGTGTAATCCATACATTTGCTGTGAAACCTGCAACAAGGTATCCTATGAAACAGCATCCTGCTACCACTAAAGTATACGGAATTTGTGAGGATACGTGATCAATGTGATTAATCCTGCTCCAGTAGATGAAAGAATGGTTGTATCTGAAATCGGTGAACAGTGATCTCCAAATAC
>JAHLFD010000036.1:0-3236 GCA_018883975.1 Candidatus Niameybacter stercoravium | reverse complement strand
CCGAAATTAGTAGATTTAGGTTTGATGACAATAGGTTTATTTTTAAAATCTGATAGATGACAAAGGGCATCTTCTAACTGGCACCATTCACTACCCATTGGTACATTTATCCCCTTATCCTTCAGAATCTTTTTAGTTACTACTTTATTTTCCATAAGCAGTACACTTATATAGTTGTCTCTTGTCGTTTTAGTTGCTTGTTTCACATACTCTGTTTCACCATATTTTTTAAGTGCTACAAAGTTATCAGTACGGTCTAAAAGCTCTATTGTAATCCCTCTTTTAACAGCTTCTTTTAGAAGAATCTGTGTAGAAAGCTCCATATCCTCATAACCTTTAAATATAAAACGTGCCTTATAAGCCTCCTCTTTATACTGCTTTGCAAGGTTTAAGCAAGCTGCTACATACCCCTCACGTTTAACAGCTTCTACAAGCTGATAAGCATAGGTAAGTTGATAATCTTTAAGACGTTTTTCCATTATCTCAATGACATCTTGTTTATCTAAGCCTAAAGTATCATTAAGCTTTCTCATTTCTTGCAGCATCTCCATACCCCAGTCTTCTTTAAATACAAGAGTTCCATCTTTTTTAAGCTGAAGCTCCTTTTGACCATGAGTAGCAATAGCTTTTTGATTTTCAAGAGCTTCTTCTTGCCAAAGTGTATAATCACTTTCTTCTTTAAATAATAAGTAAAGATTAAAGAGCTGCATAAAATATAAGTCATTTAAACTAATCCCTGCCCTGTCGAATGGATTGATATCAATACTTCTGTACTCTAGATAACATATACCATCCTTCTGAAGAGATTCTAATAAATCTCCATTATCTTTTGCCTTTAAACGAATTTGACTATAGAGCTCTTTATGGCTTTCAATGGCTCCTTCTTTAATAAAACGCTCTAAGCTGGCAATATGTTCATCTACACTATCATAGTTAGGAAAAATAGCTGTTTTATTCTGATAACCACAGTCTCCATTACGATAAGATAGGGCGCCATCACTTGAGAAGCTGTCTGAAGAAATCTTCTTAAGCTGTTTACCACAGGCTTCTACATATGTTTCATGCATCGTGCTTGTACTGCCTAATAAATAAATAATCAGCCATCTATAACGTAAGTAGTTACGTGTTACCTTTAGGTAAAGGCCATTTTTAAAGCTTTTAGTATCTAACTGAGGCGCATAGACTGTATGAAGCTTTTCAATTAAGCTCTCTTTAAAAGAAAAATTATAGTGAATACCTGATACAAGCTGTTTTTTTCCACCGTATTTAAGCATAAGTTTCTGCCTGTATCCTTCAGCATCTACACCCGGTGGGCATTTACAAAAACGTGCAATAGGTATTTTTTTATCTTCTGGAATAATACATGGCATAGACTGAGGCCATATGTATTCATCTCCAATTTCCATAACCGCTATATCATACAGTCCACTTAGGAAGTCATAAGTCTCTTCTAACGTATCCATAGCCGGTGTAATCAGTTCTAATTGACTTTCTGAAAAGTCTGTGGTGATATAAGGATTACGTAGTTTTTCTCCAAAAACCTCTGGATGAGGTGTAAGTGCTAGCTTGCCTGAAGTTTCACATCTTAACCCTTCTCGTTCTATCCCAAAGTGGCCACCTAATAAATCTTCTCTTGTTAATAAGCTTTTTATTTTTTCTAGCATTTCTTATAAGCTCCTTCTACATACCTTCGTTCTTATAAGGTAAATTAATGTTTAAAATCATTTTTCTCAAGTACCTTGCAAGAACCTTTGTTGTCACTTACCATATAAGCTGTAAGTATCTTTGCACCTAACACTTTTTTTGCTATAAGGCTTCATAGCATTTAAGATTTCTACACCGCATCCTTTACTCCAGAAAGCTTTGCCATTAAAAGTGGTTAGTTAGTCGTTTCCTTCTTATAGCTGTATGCCTAAGACTTTAAGTCCATCAGCAAAATAAACATCTAAAGGAATTTTAATCACCATATGTCTTACTTCTATGTCTTGTGGTCGCCATCCTTTAAGCATGTTAAAAGCATTCATGGTCTTGTCATAGAGTGCTTGTGGGTCCTCTCCCTTATTTTCAGGATTTCTTCCTACATGTAAAATAACTTGTACGCATTTTACAAACTCCATATCCTGCTCATTTAAGTAAGTCATTAAAGCTTCTTTACTTGCTTTATCTTGCCCCTCTTCTTCCTGTACATAGTTATAAAGTAATGTCTGTAATTTTTTAAATTCATTTGTATAATGAGTAAACATCGCTGTTCTCCTTTTTATCTTATTTTTCTAGGGTTATTATAACACAAAAAGGTAACCCTTATGAAAGGTTACCCTCTACTTCATATGCATAGTGTCTAAAGGCTACTTTATGACCTACTTTTTATATCTAAAGCTGCGCTAAATCTACTCTTTCATGCAAAAATTTAATAAAAAAATGATTTCTACCTTTTATAAAAGTCATCTTTTTACTAATCAAAAATATAATACAGATTACGGTATGGACAATAATGTTTATCACTTCCAACTTCTATAATTTGCTCATTATAAATTAATGCTCTTTTAGACCAAAAGTCTAAACTACGCATCAGTTCTTCTTTTGAAGCTATATTTAAATCCTGTGGCTCTTTCTCTGAAGGGAATCCAGGATACATAGTAATCAGTCTATAAGTATCTTCCTCTTCTTCTACTTTTCTAAATACCATCATTACTTGATTTACTTCTGTTGGCTTACGGTCCTTAACAAAACGTGTATAAAGTTCTCTTTCCAAGCGTTTAGCATAAACCACTTCATCTTCATCTGTTGTTTCAACTAGGCTACAGTACCCTATAGGCTCATCGCACACTACTTCTAGTCTTTCTACTGGCTCTTTAAAGTTATTAAATATCCCTTTTGCCTCAATCTTTTCAAAGGTTGCTTTCCACCCTTTAAAAAAGTCATCATCATGACAAAGCATGTGACTTTCTGTTCTCTCATCAATAATAATATTCATACGTTACTCCTTAAGTTGTCTTTAAATTCATGTCTAATATTTTTAGTATGATGTTTTTAATTTAACTTCATACTAATAAAAAAGCAATACTTAAATTTATTAAAAGACCAATTGACAAACATACAGTAATTACATATAATATCTTTGAAATAGTAATTATTAGTTAAGATTTCTTTTAAATAAATATCAAAAATGAGATATTAAAAATCCATTACTTAGGAGGATTAAAGAAATGAAAGCAAGAGTAGATAAAGATATTTGT
>JAHLFD010000035.1:0-2788 GCA_018883975.1 Candidatus Niameybacter stercoravium | reverse complement strand
CATTTGCTCTATACGCTTCTACAGCATGAATAGCATTTTGTCCTGCCTGAGCCGCAAGCTTAAATGCTGCTACGAATGGTGTGAGCTCTTCTACTAAACGTTTATTTTCGCATTCAGACATAATAACGTCTGCACATTCTTCCATTTCTTTAAAGTTAGTAAAAAGTCTTTCGGTATATTCTGTTACATCTAACCCATTTGCTACACCTTCTTGAAGTGCTTTAACATCTTCTTTTAAATACCATGACTCATCAAATAAGAAGTCACCACTTACACCACCATCATCTAAAAGATAGCAACTGTTAGATGCAAAGATTTCTAAAGCATGCGCAACTTTTTCTGGTGCAAGTGCTCTAAAAGATGCTTTAAAGCTTGCAGTAGGATCAAATGCTTGTGTATTCCAGTTATGGTCTGCAATACAGAAAAGTGCTTGTTTAGAAGCTTGTGCTTGATTCATAGGGTTTGAGAAGAACCCATTTACATTGTCAATATCTGAACTTAAGTTTTCAATTTTACCCATTAACATTTTAGCATCACAGTAGTCATTTACTGGGTAGTTCCACCAAATAGATAAGTTTTTATCTGACTCGATTGTACGTTTTGGTGAGTCACATTGTTCTCTTGAGATATTTGACATAGTTGCTGCACCTGTCCACATGATTTCTACATCATCATGTAATGTTTCTACAAATGGTTTAAAGTAACCAATCATAGATGGTCCCCATGCTTCACAGTATCTTGTTCCTACAGTAATAAGTGGTCTAATATCCCCTTTAGCCTTAATAAAACGATCATCAATGCTATTGATAAAATCTGCTTGATCTTTTCCATTTGGAATACCACCGATATCATCAAAGAGGATACCAAATTGACGCACTCCTAGATCATAAAGCTGTTCAAATTTAGCAAGTGCTGAATTTAAATCTTCTTCAGATTTAAGATCAATTGTATCTCCTGGATGAATAGTCCACATAAAGCTTAAGTTATGTTTATGACCTGTTGCTGCAAGCTCAGCAATTTGCTTAGCCTCTGCTTCTGGATATAAGTCTCTCCAGTGTTTTCTATGATATGGGTCATCTTTTGGAGCGTAGATATAAGTATTCATTTTATACTCTCCGCCAAATGCCATAAGGTCCATACGATCTTCATGTGTCCAAGGGAAACCATAGAATCCTTCAATGAACCCACGATATAAAATGTTTGGATAGTCTTGTATCATACATTTTTTAACATTCATACCCTGTACTTGAGTAAGAATTTGATGTAAAGTTACTACACCGTAATGAAGTCCTTCTGCATCACATCCAACGATAGCAACTTGTGCTACATCTTCTCCATCTATTACAAGTTCATATCCTTCAAATTTAGTAAACTTATGTAATTCTTTACTTGTAACTTTACTTATATTCGCTTCATTTACAGCTTCTGTATAGGCTAAGTATAAATTTGTTTTTCCGTCTACAAGTTCACCTGAAACGCTGTAAGCTAAACCTTTTTCTTCTAATACTTCTTGAAGTTTATTCCATGTAGCGTCTTTTAAATCTTTTGGTATAACTACATTGATCTCTGTTGTAAGTTTTACTTCTCCCCCTAGATTAGTAAGCTGCTGAGGTACTGGGAAAATTTCATAAATGTTAGTCATATTAACCGTCCTTTACCTTTGTATATATTTACTAATTTTTACTAAACTCAGTATAACATAACTAGTTTTCATGTCAATATTACTTATTCACTTTACAAAATATTTAAGTCTTTTTTAGAGAATTGCTAGAACTTATAGACTGTCTATAAATTGTATTTGAACCTGTTCTATGCGATTACTTTTCATCTTTATAATTTTAAAGTGTATATGATCCATTTCAATATCCACATTTTCTTCTGGTATGTCGCCTATCTGCTGAGCTAAATAGCCATTTAATGTATCATAATCTCCATTAGGCAATTGAATACCTAAGCTATGATTAATATGATAGATAGCTTCAGACCCCTTTACTAAAAAGGTGTTCTTCCCTATTTTTTTTATGCCTTCCTCTTCCTCATCATATTCATCATGAATTTCACCCATAATCTCTTCAATTAAATCCTCCATAGTTACTATGCCTGCAAATCCACCATACTCATTAATTAAAATAGCTATATGCTTCTTTTTCTCTTTAAAACTTTTAAATAGCGCATTAATCTTTTTAGTCTCAGGAACAAAATAAGGTGTATGAAGAATCTTTTCTAATGCAATACTTTCAAAACCTACCTTTCTTGCTTCTGCTATTAAATCTTTTACATAAAGCACACCGACTATATGGTCTATATCATCTTTATAGACAGGTATTCTAGAATAATGAAGCTTTATAACCTTATCCAGGATTTCTTCTATAGGTTCTTCTATATTAATAACAAAGGTATCTTTCCTATGGGTCATAATCTCTTTTGCCATTCTATCATTAAATTCAAATACACCCTCTAACATTTGCTGCTCTTCAGCTTCAATGCATCCATCTTTTTTCGACTGATAAATTAAAGCTCTTAATTCTTCTTCTGATACCTTTTCTTCTATATCTTCAGATGTATTACCTGTTAGTTTCAAAATAAGACTTGTTGATAAAGATAAGATCTTAATAAAAGGTCTAGCCACTATAGAAATACTATAAATAGCGCTGACGGAAAATAATGCAATTGTTTCTGCTTTCTTTAAAGCAATCCTTTTAGGTACCAGCTCTCCAAATACTAAGGTAAAATAAGAGAGCACTAGGGTCACACCTATCATAGAAAGTTCACTTGAATAAGGTATATG
>JAHLFD010000034.1:0-12262 GCA_018883975.1 Candidatus Niameybacter stercoravium | reverse complement strand
TATCGTCGGCAGCGTCAGATGTGTATAAGAGACAGATTTAGTGCATATTCCCTTTTTAAGTGCAAATACTAAAAATAAATATTACTTTATGGAGAACCATAATGAAACGCAAATTGATTTTAGCAAGTTCTATTATACTTATTGCAAGTTCTATTGCAGGTAATATATGGGCTCAATCTTCTATGTCAAATGTCCCTTCTTCAAATCCTACTTCAATGCAGCAACCTAAACATACAGCCATTCCTAAAGATGCTATGACACTTGAGCGTGCTCAGATTTTATCTATTGATAAACCTAATAATACCGTTGTCATTGTACCATCTGGTAAATCAAGTTCAGTAGAAAATCAAATTAGATTAATCATTACACCTGATACAAAAATTATAAGTGGCGCAGATAACAAACCTCTTACCATTTCTGATTTAGAACCAGGTATTAATATTAAAGTGGTGCATTCTTCTGCTTTTACAAAATCTATTCCACCTCAAACTGTAGCTTATAGCATCACTCTTTTATAATACACTTTTAGAAACTGCTTTATATCTTCTTATATAAGGCAGTTTTTTAGCCTTGTCTTCTATGATATAATAAGAAATGAAATTTTATAAAATCACTAGAGGATAAACTATGGATATGATACAACTAGGCGAAGACGCCTATGAAGATGGTAAATATTTAAAAGCCCTTAACTACTTTTTAAAAGGCTACGAACAAGACCAGGATACGTATACACTTCTTAATATTGCTCTTACTTACCAGGCTCTTAAGGATAATGATAAAGCTATGAGTATTTATAAAGAAATTATTCAGGAAGATCCAGATGAATCTATGGCTTACTATGGCATAGCTTCTCTATATGATGATCAAAAAAATTATGAGCAGGCCATTTATTATTATGAAATGGCCATTGAAGTAGACCCTATGTATGATAGAGCTTATTTCTTCCTAGCCAATGCTTATGATACTATTGGTGATACACAAAAAGCTATTTACTATTATAAAGCGCTCCTGGAGATGGTTCCTGATGACTTCTGGGCCCTTACTAATCTAGGATCTATCTATGAAAACGAAGGCCTTATAGACTTTGCCTATCAAATGTTTAAAAAAGCATTAGCTATAGAGAGTACAAATGCTGTTGGCTTATTTAACATGGCTGTTATTTTAAGTAAGCTTAAACGCTTCAAAGAATCTATGACTTACTACGAAAAATCTATCAATGAAGATCACTACTATCCCTATGCCTACCTTAACTTAGCGGTTCTCCACAAAGAGCACGGTGATCTTAAACAAGGACTAGATATCCTTACAGAAGGTATTCGCTATAACGAGGAGGGCTTCCTTTACTATAATAGAGCTTGTTTCTATGCACTTCTTGGCTATAAAGAAGCCAGCAAAAAAGATTTAGACCACTCTATCACCCTTTATGCAGGTTTTAGAGAGTATGCTAAACAAGATAATGATCTTGTAGATATTATTAATTTATAGATAAAAAGGTGACTATTACTTAGGAAATAGTCACCTTTTTATCTATTAAAATAATCCTCTACACTTTCTTTTGCAATAGCAAGCATTTCATCCATTTCGCTTTCTGTTAGACTAAGTGGTGGATTGAAATAAAGTACATTACCAAGTGGTCTTAAAAGCAACCCTTTAGAAACAGCTATTTTATAAATTTCATAACCTACTCTTAAACTACTATCAAAGCTCTTTTGAGTGGCCTTATCTTCTACTAATTCTACAGCATTAATAAATCCAATCTGTCTAATCTCTCCTACATAAGGATAATCCTGAAAAGTAGCTTTAACTTTCTTATTAAATATGACATTACGTTCTGGTAATTCTTCTAAGATATTCTCTTTCTCAAAAATATCTAGTACAGCTAACGCACAACTTGCGCCAAGTGGATTACCACTATAGGTGTGGCTATGCATAAAAGCTTTGCCTTCCTTATAATCTGCATAGAAAGCTTCATAGATTTTATTCGTTGTTACAACCATAGCCATTGGCATATAACCACCTGTAAGCCCTTTAGAAAGACAAATCATATCCGGTGAAATTCCAGCATGCTCACAAGCAAACATCTTGCCTGTACGCCCAAAGCCTACAGCAATTTCATCTGCTATAAGATGAATGCCATGCTTGTCACATGCCTGTCTTAACTTCTTAAGATAAATTGGTGGGTAAATTTTCATACCCGCTGCTGCTTGTACTAAAGGCTCTACAATAAAAGCTGCTACTTCTTCACCTATTTGATCTAAGCTTTCTTCCACCTTTTCAAAACACTCACCCTGGCAACTTGCTCTATCTAGTCTATAAGGACATCTATAACAATCTGGTCCCTGTACTCTTGTTACATCAATCATAAGAGGTTTATAGACTTCTGTATAAAGGTCTAAGTCCCCTACAGATAAGGCGCCTATTGTCCCTCCATGATACGCATCTGTTAGAGCCATGAACTTCTTTCTCTGACTATTCCCTGTCTGAGCATGATAATGGAAGCTCATCTTAAGTGCTGCTTCTACCGCTGCCGACCCATTATCTGTAAAGAAAAATTTATCTAACCCTTCTGGTAAGTACGTATGTAATTTATGACATAATTCAATAACTGGCTTATGTGAAAAGTTGGCAAAAATAACATGTTCTAAGTTCTGTACCTGCTGAATAAGGGCCTCATTAATCCTTGGATTAGAGTGACCAAACAGGTTGCACCACCAAGAACTTACTGCATCTAAATATTTCTTTCCATCTACATCGTAAAGAGCAAGACCTTCCCCTTTCTCAATGACAATAGGACTAAAAGTTTCATAGTCTTTCATTTGTGAACAAGGATGCCATATATAATCTAAATCCTTTTGTACATAATCCATTTAACCCCCTCCTATTTGCAAAGGCTCATTAGTTTTTCTGCATCTAAGTTAATGCCTACATTTTCTTCTGCAGCACTTGGAATCACTGCAATAACTTCTACCCCAGTAAGCCTTTCAATTATTCTTTTATTATCTTCATGAAGTGTATTACCTTCTTCATATCTATTTAAGATAATACCTTTTACTGCTAAACCCTGGCTTTGTATGTACTTCACAGTCAGCACCGTATGATTAATGGTACCAAGTCCTGCTCTTGCTACAACAAGCATATCTAAATCAAGACTTTTTATAATATCTTCTAATAAAATGAACGCTTTTTCTGTAGCTTGTATAGGACAAATAATACCACCACTTCCTTCTACAAAAAGATATTCATACTTATTTAAAAGTGCTTTATAATCTACTTTAATTTTATCCAAATTAATTTCTATTCCCTCTATTTGAGCAGCTAAATGAGGTGATACTGCTGTTTCAAAAGTATAAGACACACATTTATCATAGTCTTCCTTGAAATCAGCTATATCCATAACATACTGAGCATCTCCAGGAATCAGCTTACCTTCTTCATAATAAGCACCACTTAGTGCAGCTTTATAATAACCTGCCTGAATGCCTTTATCCCTTAGCGCCTTAACCAGATGCGCTGTAACAAAAGTTTTGCCTACATCTGTATCTGTTCCTGTGATAAAAATACTTTTACTCACTAAGTCTCACCTCAAATCCTAATATTTTAAGCATCTTAAGGTCATCTTTTATAGTGTTACCACATGTTGTAAGTAGGTTTCCAGTAATTGTCGCATTAGCTCCACCTTCAAAAGCCAGGCGGCCATTATCTGTAAGGTACATTCTCCCTCCAGCAAGCCTAATAAAAGCTGTTGGGTGGATAAATCTATAAATGGCGATACTTTTTAGTACTTCCTCCTCTGTAGTAGGCCCCATCTTCTCCATAGGCGTACCTGGAATAGGTACGAGTACATTAACTGGTATAGAGGTTACCCCTATCTCTCTTAACTCAAAAGCCACGTCAATACGATCTTCCATTGTTTCTCCAAGCCCAAATAATCCACCACTACATACTTCTAATCCTACTTTTTGAGCCGCCTTAATGGTTTTGATCTTATCCTCATAGGTATGTGTGGTACAAATTGAAGCAAAATAATTTCTGGACGTTTCTAGATTATTATGATACCTAACTACACCAGCCTCTTTAAGCTTAGTAAAATCCTCTTCATCTAAAAGACCATGTGAAGCACATAGCTTAATCTCGCCTTCTTCACTCATTCTTTTATAGATTTTGGCCACATCCTCTACTTCCTTTTTAGAAAGCCTTTTACCTGAAGTTACAATACAGTAACGTAGTACACCTTCTGCTTCATGTAACTTTGCATCTTTTACAAAGGTTTCTCCATCTAATAAAGGATATGTTTCTACCTGTGTATTATAGTGTGCTGACTGAGTGCAGTACTTACAATTTTCCGAACAAGCACCACTTTTACCGTTGATAATAGAACATAAGTCAAATGTATTTCCGCATAATTGCTCTCTAATAGACTTTGCATAATTTCTTAGCACTTCTACATCATAGTCCATAAGCTTATAAGCTTCTTCCTTACTGATACTGTAGCCTTCTAATACTTGTTTATAAAGATTTTTTATCCACTCCATTTTCTCCTCTCCTTATTCTGTCAATCTATTTCTTCTAAGGGCAGGAATCATCTTAACCCCCATTATGGCCGTGATGATACATATTAAAATATCGCCTGGTGCACAAGAAATAGCACCACCCCATACAGCTACCCATACACCCATTTCATTACCTATGTAGAAATTATAGATGATATACATATAAACAACACCTAATACATAAACCACTATGAGCCCTATAAGAGATGCTATAAATAAATTTTTAAAATTAATCTCTTTAAACTTCTCTACGCAAAGCCCAATGACATAAGCACCTAGTACAAAACCTATTAAATAACCAAAGGTTGGCTTAACAACATAATGTAAACCACCTCCTTCTGTGAAAACAGGTATACCTACTAGTCCTACAAGTACATAAATAAGCTGTGAAAGTGCCCCCACTTTGGAACCTAATAATACACCTGCTAATGCACAAAATAAAAATTGTAAAGTAAAAGGTACAAGTGGTGGTGGTAATGGAATTTTAATAAATGCTCCTATCGCTGTTAATGCTGCAAATAATCCACATAATGTAATAGTCCTTGTCCTACTCATTGATTTTGTATTTATCATAATTTTCTACCTCCTTATTTAAAAATAAGTTACCATACAAAAAAATATAAGTCAACTTTTATTTTTATAAAAGTTGACTTATATTTTTAATCTATACCTTTATTTAATCTGCAAGTTCGTAATTTTTACACCTGCACCACCATAAGCTGTATTATAAAGCTTTACTTCCGCGCCCATTTTTTTAGCAATCATTTGTACTGCATATAATCCTATACCAGCATGCTCCTTATTATTTCGCGATGTATCTCCTTGATAGAATAAACTTAGTCCATGTAATAATGTTTCCTCAGTAAAGCCACATCCACTGTCTTCTACTATAACGTCTACTCCCTTATCTCCCTCTACTATAGCAGTACTTATACTTCCTCCTACGGGTGTAAACCTTATGCTATTACTTATAAGGTTATCCATCATTTCTCTAAAAGCATGTCTGTCTAATGTATAACTTTCTTTATTAAGTTTAAGATTCCACTCTAAATCTAACTTCTTTTCTCCTAATAAGAGTTTATAATCTTTTACCATCGTACTCAGTTCTTCTTGGAAATCTATTACTTCAGGTCTCATCCTATACTCTAATTGATGTAAATGATTAACTTCATGAATATCTTCTACTAGCTTCATGAGCCGATCTACATTATGATCTATAGCTTCTATCTTCTTAATAACAATTTCATCTTGAACTGTATCCATAAGCATTTCTATATAACCTTTTATAATGGTAACAGGGGTTCTCAAATCATGTGAGAGGGAACTGATTAGATTTTTACGTTCTTCTTCTTGCGTCCAGCTTCTTTCTAAAGCTTCTTTAAGCGTTAAACGCATGGTTTCAAAACTACGTGTTAACTCACCTAGTTCATCATTACTGTCTGAATTTAAGCTAACGTCTAGTTTATGTTCTTCTATTGCTTTAATGCCTTTACTAAGTTCCTGTAAGGGCCCCTCAATGGTCCGTAAGAACTTAGAAGCATAGATAAGGGTAAAAAATACTAAGTACACAAAAGGGGCAACGGCTAAAATAAGATTCATATTTTGAACAATCCAGTTAAGAGCCTTACCCTCTGCACTATTAGACATGGTATAGGCGACTACCATACTTCCTTTTAGTCTTCCTGTTTCTACAATTGGAAAATATCTTATTACCTTAGGACTTAGTATACCTATTACCTGTTTTTGCTCACTTAGTAGCCGCTTAGTATCCCACTCCATAATAGGAAGTTGTCCGTATAAATCATAGGCATAAATGCGCTCTCCCTGTTCATCCCTTACCTCATATGCTAGAGCATCTCCTTCTATAGCCTTCTTCATCTCTTGTTCAAATCCCACATTCAGTATTTCTCCCTTATACTCTAATATGGCATTTCTAATAAGCGGAATCTGTTTGTCATAATAATCAGCACCTCTTATAAGTCCCATATTAATCAAGCTAAACATACCTAAAAGGCTTAGCCCGCAAGCTACACCTGTCCACAGTAGCACTTTAAAAAGATAAGTAATAAACCTTGCCTTTATTCCCATCTGTATCCTATCCCCCACACCGTCTTAATGTACTCTTCAGTCTCTCCTGCTTCTTGCATCTTCTTTCTTATATTTTTAATATGCTCTGTAATGGTACGGCTCTCCCCTTCTACATCATATCCCCATAGCCGTTCATACATCTGCTCTTTAGAAAAAGTCTGCCCCTTATTCATAGCCAAAAAGCTTATAAGTTCAAATTCCTTCTTTGTAACATGAAGATCCTGCCCCTTTATACTTACAGATTCACTCTTCAAATCAATCATACAGTTTTTATGATAAAGTATACTCTTTTTTCTGTCTGTACGCCTTTCTTCTCTTCTTAAATGGGAATCTATTCGTGCCTTTAATTCTTTCAATCTAAAGGGTTTAATTAGATAGTCATCTCCACCTAACTCTAGCCCTCTTATAATATCTTCCTGGCCTACTTTAGCAGTTAGAAAAAGAATTGGACACTGCACTTTATCCCGTATTTGCAGACATAACTCATAGCCGCTTACATCAGGCATCATCACATCTAGTAAAATAAGGTCTGGATGCACATTCAGTTTCTCAATAGCTTCTGTAGCGTGATGGGCTGTATAAACTAAATAGCTCTGTCCTTCTAAATAGTCTTTCAGCATATCCGTTATTTCTTTTTCATCATCTACTACTAAAATGTTATACATAAGGGCCTCCTTTATCTTCTACATCAATCCTACTTTAATGATATAAATGATAATCAAATGAAGTGGATAAAAAGCATAGAATAAAATTTTTAAGTTCTTTCCTTTCTCTCCATTATAAAATCTTATAAGAATAAGGGCTAGTAAGCTACACATATTCTGAGCAAAATCAAATAGGACAGGTCCATAATAGTTTGGTCCTGTAATAACTTCTATAATTTCACTTGCCGTCATAAAACCCATAGCCCATGTTCCTACAATAGCATAAATCTGATACATAGAATGATAAATGACAGTAAGTATACTCACACTTATAGCCATCTTCTTAAATTCATTGTGATATTTATAGAAGAAGAATATCATAAGTACACCATAAACATCTCCATCTGTCATAAAAAGTACACCGCAAAGTGCTCCCAATATTACAATTATAAATTTTCCTTTGAAGTGAGCCTTATCATAAAGCCAAATGGTTACAAGCCCTATAACCAGATTAAACAGAGTATTGAGCCCACTAAAACCTTCACCAAAGGCTAACCTAAATGTCATTACAAATGGTATTTGTGAAATAAGTGCAATACCTAATAAACGAAGCAAATAGTTACGTCTATTATGCGTTTTAAGAAACCCCTCTGTTATAAAGTAACAAAAGATAGGAAATGTAATATGTCCTATAAAATGAAAAAGTGCTATATCTGGAAATATTACCCAGCCTATATGGTCTAATACCATCCCTATAATCCCAATAAGTTTTAATACATTTGCATTCATTCATGCTTACCTCTTTTCTTTTTAATCTAAAAAGATTTTAAAAGGTAATTATCAAAAATTTATCAAGAAAATTTGTCTGTTTTATATTATAATTTATCTTATATTTCTTTATTTTATATACAACAAAAGGAGTTTTTCATGACAACAAATATTTTTGTAAGCACAAATCCAAATAAACTTCACTCACCAGACCTTGCTGGAAATCCTGAGCATATGGGAAATCTACAAGGATGCCGTATTCCTTCTCTTCTTATGGCTCATTCTCATGATGAGTCTACACCTCATACGCTTCTTGCTATTGCTGATATTGGTAATGATAGCGCTGACTGGGGTAAAGTGGATATTGGTCTAAGACGCAGCTTTGATAATGGAAAAACTTGGACTAGTCCTGTTCAAACTATCTTATCCTTACCTGCTCATCATGCTCCTCAAGATTTTACCGAGTGGCATTCTGCTTTTTATATTGATGCAGTTACCACGCAGGCTAAAAATGGAGAGCTTGTTATGCTCGTTGACATGTGGCCAGAATGCAAAGGCTTACATGCTGCCTCTTATTTAGAGGAAGGCACAGGCTATAAATTAATTGACGGCGTTTACTATCAAGTACTTTATTCTGGGGGCTCTAAAGTAACAGATGAGTCTATAGAATCTTTTGGTGATGCCTATACCATTCGTGAGGATGGATGGATTTATGATGCAAAAAACCAGAAAACTCGTTACTACATCCCTCAGCATCATCATGCTGACCATCACTATATCACTATGGGAGATATGTACTATGCAGTAGGAGAAGGTGACTATATCCATAAATGTCCACCGCTAGTTCCACTAGCCCCTTCTTTAGATACTACAACTCCTCATGATATTTATGTTGGCAATATTTATTTAAGCTACCATAAGCCTCATTTTGACCCAGAGCATCCTGTTTTTGTTCAAAAACGTTATGTCACTGTACCTGATTCTCTTTATGAGACTTATGAAACAGACCCCGCTCCACTTAGAGCCGCTGTAACCTCTTACCTTTGGGTAACCCGTAGTACTGATTTAGGTGCTACCTGGTCACAACCTTATGATATTACCCCACAAGTTAAAGTCGATTCTGATGGTACCTTTTTAGGTACAGGCCCTGGTACTGGTCTTACTCTTAAGCATCAATCTAACCCAACTAAAAATGGCAGAATCATTATGCCTGTTTATGCACTAGATAAAGCTACAGCTATTTATAGTGATGATAACGGCTATACTTGGCATAGAGCGGATACCAACGGCAACAGATATATGAATAATATTGATGAGTGCCAACTCATTGAACTCTTAAATGGAGACATTATTTCATTTGGTAGACAGTATACAAAAGGTAAAACACCTATTTCTGTTAGTCATGATGGCGGAGAAACTTGGAGTGAGCAACAAACCACAGACCTTATCTCTGTTCGCTGCCAAAAGTCAGTCATTACTTATCCAGTAGATACCTTCCCTTATCCAAAGCAAATGCAACAAGGGAAACAATATGTACTTTCCTCCCATCCAACAGGTAATGCCCCTCTTGATGCCTCTAGAACGAATGGTGTAATCTCCTTAGGAGAAGTACAAGAAGATGGCACTATACACTGGATTAGAGAACGCTCTCTTAACCTCTCTCCTAACCCTTATGAAAATGTTAAAGGGTATGAAAGATTCTTTGGCTACTCTAGCCTAGCTGTTCTAGAAAATGGGCACATTGGTGTCCTCTATGAGCCACAACCCAATAATTGTATTGTCTTTGCTTCTTTTGATCTAAACTGGCTATTTGAAGCATAATTAAAAAGCCAACCTAAAACTATCCCCATCCTTAATGGAAGGTGTCATTTTAGGTTGGCTTTGGTTACTTTATAGATGTCTTCTCCACCACCAATAGGCAATGAAGATTGCAATAATGATAATAAATGTAATAAGTACAGCTGGTGAACCATGTCTTATAGCAGGCATTCCATAATACCAGCTATTAAAGAATCCCCCTGTAAAGAATGGGTTAGGCCTATACGTATTCCCTGATTGTGTGTATGTGTTATCTCGTGGTTTAGAAGTACTAAAAGATCCTGAGTTTACTTTAGAATTTGAAGATTTTGACTCAGTACTTTCTGTTTTACTACTAAAAGACCCTGAGTTCACCTTGTTTGAACTCTTACTAGAAACAGCCCCGCTATCTTTTGTCGTGCTAGATTTTGGCGTAGTACTTGGCTTAGATGAGGACTTGGTTGAAAAAGAACCTGAGCTTACTTTATTTGAGCTACGTTTAGTTGTTGAAGATCTCGTAGAAGATGACCTACTTCTAGATGATCTAGTAGAACCAGATTTCGGTTTTGCTTGGACCGTATACACTTGACCCAGTCCTACGTTAATAATAATACAACTTATAAAAATCCAAAGAAACCTTTTTAAAAATATCTTTTTTTTATTCATAGCAATCAAATCCTACAAAAATATCATAAATTTTATCTAACAACTCTTCATCAATGGATAAATAGTCTACTGACCCATTTGTGTATTTACAATATTCTAGAATATGTTGATTTTCCTTATTATTTCGTTCTACTAAATAAATATAGTGCTTATTAGAAAAGTCATCTGTTAATAGTCCTACTACTTCAAAATGGACATCTCTGTGTTCATCATTTGAGTAAAGTGTAATAGGTGCCATTCCAGTTGTTACATAGTAGCGCTCTTTATCACAACCTACTACTTTTGAGTTGTAACTACAATAATGACAAGATTTGAATTTACATTCACTCACACAAGACCCACATTTGCAAGTATGACAAAGTTTAAGCTTATTTAAATCATCTATGATACTAGACTTAAACTTTAAAGCATCATTTTTATACTGCTCATCACTTTTTAAGAAGTCTAAGGGTCCCTTACCATCTGCTAGACGGTCTGCTTCATCTAACTTCTCAAGATAGTCTTTAATAAGGTGAACTTTTCGCTTAAAGAAACGTTTGTTTACTTCCTCTTGTGATAAAAAAGTTTCTATCTCTTCTATATTCATAATTAAATCAATATATGCCTGACTATATGCCGCACGCTCAGCATCTGTAAAATCTTTAATTTTATTCATCTGCTAAATCCCCTTTAATTAGGTTATCTATATTTATTAAGTTCGTCTTGAATAGAGGCATCTTTATTATCTGATAAATATTCACTTAGTTCTGCATCTACATCAGGGCGTTTAAATTCTTCCAGACCTTGAGCATAGCTTTCAGCTTCCATTACTTTTTGCTCAATATCAGATAAAGAAATGTGACTTTCTTTGTTCACTTCAGTTAAAATTTCATTTACTTTACTTTGTGCCTTAGCTGTAGCGTACCTAGCAGATAACTCTGATTTCTTAGTCTTAAGTTCTTTAACTTCTTTTTCAAGCGCTGCTACATTGGTCTTTACTTTATCTGCTGTTGTCTGTAAAGTTTTAATAGTTGCCTCTAAACCTGCTACTTCTTGATCAAATTCTTTTTTCTTTAATAAGAAAGTTGTAGCTTTTTCTTCATCTCCTGCAGCAAGTGCTTTACGAATACCTTCTTCATATTGTTTAATTTTTTCTTGAATTGTGCTTACTTCCGTTTTCTTTTGAGAAATTGAACCAATGAAAGATGCACTTTCAAGTTTTGCTTTATTGATTGCCTCTTCACGTTTTCTAATGGCTAAGTCAATTTGTTCAATAGGATCTTCTATTTTATCTAAAGCTTTATTGGCTTTACCACTAATAATGTTACCAAGTCTACTAAAAAAACTCATATCTATCCACTCCTTAATTTTGAAATCTAATTTTACCCTCAGTTTTTTAATATTCTGTAGATATATGAATATATACTACCATGTAATAAATGAGTATTCTATAGTAAAACTATGAACAAATTTTAAAGAGTATAAAAATAAAAGCCAATCTAATCCTTATTCATATTTTAAACAACTGATAAGTTTAGACTGACTTTTATTATATTTGTAAACCTATCCGTTTGGATTAGGTTTAGGAAAATCATAATCATCCTTTAATACACGTTTGGCATTAACAATAAAAACTTCTTTACTACACCTTGCATAAGCTTCTTCTAACTTTTCTGCTTCTGTTTTAATTGGACCAAATAAGTCTATCTGGTCAACTGGCTCACAAAATTCTTCTTTCATACGCTGCTCCATATGAGCGTGAGTTTCTAT
>JAHLFD010000033.1:0-2660 GCA_018883975.1 Candidatus Niameybacter stercoravium | reverse complement strand
AATAGAAAGTTATATAAAAAACAGCTAGAGCATATATGCTCTAGCTGTTTTTTATATAACTTTCTATTTCTTCTAATGTTGCATAAGAACCAATAGCTCCTTTACCTTGTGTACTATAGGCTGCATAAGCATTAGCAAAGTTCAGATACTCTTTAAGTATTTCCCCAGATAAGTTAGATAATGCCTCTGCTTTTATATCTGCTACTAAGAGTTTATAAAGGAATGCTCCAATAAAGGAATCCCCGGCCCCTGTCGTATCAATTACTTCTACTTTTCTTCCCTCTACACTTACCATACTTTCTTTAGTGTAAACTTCAGCACCATCCCCGCCTTTTGTATAGATAACAAGTTGGGCATTACCTCTAAATAAAAGTGCTTTAGCTTCTTCTATTGTTTTATAGCCTGTAATGAATTCTAATTCTTCATCAGAAATTTTAATCACATGAGCATAAGGAAGAAACTCTAAAATAGCTTCTCTACAAGCATCTGCTGTTGGCCATAAAGGCAAGCGTACATTTGGGTCGAAACTTACTATCCCACCATTTTTAATGGCGCATTCAATAGCCTTTTTATGTGTCTTCTTCATAGGAAAATCTACTAAGTCTACTGAACAAAAATGTAAACCATAGCAATCTTTGAACCAATCTTCCTCCACTTGTCCAGGCTGCATCAGTAAGTCTGCACTTGGATTTCTGTAAAAAGAGAAGTCTCTATTACCATCTGATTTTAAAGATACAAAGGCAAGCCCTGTACCCGCTTCGGTTGTGCGAAGGATATACTGTGTATCTACACCAGCTTGCTGAAGCACTTCAATGATGTAATCACCAAAAGCATCTTGTCCCAGCTGTGAAATAAAACCTGCCTTACCACCTAATTTAGCAATAGCTGCTCCTACGTTTGCAGGTGCTCCCCCTGCTACACGTTCAAAACTTACTACGTCTTTAAGTGAACATCCTTTTTCACTTGGTATAAAATCAATTAACGCCTCTCCAATTGCTAATATCTTTTTCATCTTCTTACTCCTTCTTAAATACGAATCACTCTAGTCCCTGCAATTAAATCATGTAAGGTCTTTCCATCTTCTCTTCTAGCCATTAAAAACTGTGAAATTAAAATCAAGATAATCCCTATAATAGGCAATGTATACATGATTTTACTTAGTTCCCTTACTATAAAACGCCATATACTTGGCTGGTCATAAGTATCTGTTACAATTTTCATGCCTAAAAGGTATTTCCCTAGTTGGTATCCCCTACAAAAGGTTGGAGTTAAAACACTATATAAAACAAAACCTATACTCGCTAAGATCAGTGCTCTTTCAGCTGGGTAGCCTAGCTGAATAAGCGCACCTAGCCCTAATGCATATAGGGCTATATTGTCAAAAAGTACTGCTCCTATCCTACTTGTCACCTTTGTTTTCAATAGTCATCGCCTTCATTTCCCATAGAGTTAACTTTCCTTCTAACGAATACCCTCTTAATTCAATGCTTCTTTCATCTGCCTCAGGATAGAATCGGCTTGAGAATACTTCTTCCCCATCATTAAGGAAGATCTCTACTGAAGAAGTATCTACAAATATACGTAGATTTCTTAATACATTCATTTTAACACTTCTCTTATCTCTTCCATAGCCACACGCATCAAATGCTAAAGTGAATAATCCCTCTGCTTTTTTATAAGTTAAGCACATACCTTTTTTAATGATAAGTTCAAAATCATCCTTTAAGAGATCTACTTTTAAATCAAGTTCAAAAGTTTTTGGTGCTTCTACTTTTAATGTATCTTTTACAGTCCATTCCTGCTCATTTTGACGAAGTGCTTCGATTTCAATTACCGGCTTTTGAATAAGTTTCCCATCCTTAATCTGTAACTCCCTTGGGAGTGTTAAGGCATGCTGCCAGCCGTACGCTACTGTTGGATTGCTGTAAAGGTCATCAATATCCGGAAGGCCCATCCATCCAATTAAAATCCTTCTGCCTTTTTCATCTGCAAAAGTCTGCGGTGCATAGAAGTCAAAACCTCTATCCAACTCTTCAAATTGTCCTAGTGTATAATTTGAAGTTTTAAAATCCCCTTCTAAGAAGTAGTAGCCACTTTGATAGATATTTTGATATTTAATCTCTTCTGCCTCTATGCCCTGTGGTGAAAGCATAAGAACTGTATGTCCATCTAATTCAAATAAATCTGGGCATTCCCACATATAACCAAACTTTTCACTAGATCTTAAAGTATTAATCACTTTCCAGTTCACTTTATCAGAAGAAGCAAAAACTAAAATTTGTCCTACGTCTTCTTTATCTCTGGCACCTTGTACCATATAATAAGTATCATTTTCTTTCCATACTTTAGGGTCACGGATATGTGCTGTCATATTCCCTGGATAATCTGCATTAGTCATAAGAAGCTGTTTATGTTTAAATGTTCTACCATCTTCACTTATGGCTAAAACAGTATTATGCTGTCTTCCTTTAATGATATAATCATAGTCACCCATCTCCTTTACATTACCTGTATAGTAAAGGTACATTTTTCCCTCTTCAATGAGTGCTGAACCGGAATAAACACCATGACAATCAAAAGGTTGATCTGCATAAAGTGCTGTTCCTTCATCTTTCCAATTAATCATATCTATACTTGTATAATGCCCCCAGAATTTAGCC
>JAHLFD010000032.1:0-4319 GCA_018883975.1 Candidatus Niameybacter stercoravium | reverse complement strand
GGATCAAACTCTCAATTAAAAAGTTTGTCTCTTGACATTTTGTACTGTTAAGTAGTACTGACTTGTCACTTAAAGTGACTTATGAATCGACTGGTTTAATGGTTACTATTTTATTTTCAAAGTTCATTTTTCTTTATTTATCAAGGTTTTAAGCCTTTTCTCAGTGGCGCCTGTGCGCTGCTGACTTGTATTAGTATACGGTATCCCTTGCTATAAGTCAACACTTTTTCTAAAGTTTTTTAGGACTTTTTTATTATACCCCTTTTTCCCTTGTAAATACTAGGTTCTCCCCCTAAATTTATTTATTAATAATTTCTCCTATATTTTTAAGTACAATAGAAATAGTTCCATTAGGTTCATTAATAAACTCAATAAAGTCTATATCATGAATCATTTGTGTAGGTAATTTAATCTCTACTCCTGTGTTCGTTTTAAGTTTATGTGAAATATACTTCTTAGCTTCTTTAGGATTGGTCAGCACGATTTGTTCATCTTTGAACCCACACTGCTCCATTTTTTGCATGCACTCTTCTTCTACTTCTTTATAATCTTTAAAAGTCTCTTTAATAACTTCTGCTACTGGTACGCTACTATTTTCAAAAATATGTTCTGCTATATTACTTTTAAGTGTTGTAATAACTTCTACAGGATTTGTAAAATGTTCTTCTATTACTTCATTGGTGATATGCTCCACTACTACTAGCTTCTCTTTAATAGAAAGATGATTCTCTATCTCTAACAACTGTGCAAGATACTTTTCTTTAGATTTATCTAGTAGCCATACTTCATAACTATCTTTATTAATAAGAAGCGCTTCATCTATTTTATTAGAGGAAAAGATACTTCGCTGTTTAATAAGACTTGTAGCAACGCCATCTCCATCCTCATCCATCTGATGGGTGAAAGCTTCTCTATAGTTTAGCTTGATAATGCCTAAAAAGTTTTCTTGGTTTCTTGTAAAACTACTTACTACTACATCACCACTTTTGATGTAACTGTTCTTTAACATATATTGAAAGAATCTATCTGCCACCTTACAAGAGAATTGATAAAAATCTTCTTCTTTATAAGACTTTATCATTTTAAATAATTCTCCTTCTTCATTAAAAACTGCACGTGCAACTTCATTACTTTCAAATAGATGCCCAATATGTTTTGTTATAAAAGCTTCTATTTCATCTTCTAAGGCTAGATTTTTTGAAGATAGTATATAGTGTCCTATTGAAGTATCTAATACATGTACAATTGTATTGTGAAATGTAATACTCATATCCTCAACCCCTTTATCCATTTTCTTATTCTATGCCATTGTATCTAGAATGGATAGGAGACTCCCCCTCTTTGAAGAAGCTCGGAGCACTTTCTTATCATATAAATAAGGAGTATAGTAAATGCTATCATCTACTATACTCCTTTTATATAAAACTACTACTTATACTCTTTATTCTTAAGGATGTTTAAACTTATTAAATAAGATATTACATAAGCTAGTATTCCTATTGTAAGTGTGCATCCCCCTATTAAGGAAAAATTAATATCCTCACTTACTTGCGGTATAACCTCTTTCAATATATTTGTAACACTAAAAGAAATACCAAAGACTACTCCATAAGTAAGTACCATAATCATTCTCATCTTGATACACCCAAACTTATAAATAATAGGTATAATAAGTGCCGTATAAGTTAACGCTCCCCCTATTAAGATATAAAGAACATTAAATATCCCTAATACCCGGAAAACTTCATAGTACGTTGGAGTTAACTGCATACCTATGGCTAATATTCCTAGTACCCCTATTGCTACACCTAATGTATAAATCATACCAAGTAGATATTTACTTCTACATAATTCTCTCCTTGAAACAGGTAAAGTATAATTAAGAACATCACTATGACTTTGCTCTTCGTGTGCCATTACACCATATACCAACATGTAAGGCCCAATAATACAAGCAACCAAATTGGCTCCTGGATATACGACTGCAAATACTAAAACAAGTATAAGTGTAGTAATCCATGTAAACTTTAAATTTCTAAAGAGGTACATTAATTCTTTTCTTATTAATAATGTTGTAGTACTCATTTTCTGCTCCCCCTTTGTGTAAAAATCATAATATCCTCAATATTAGCTTTCTCACATATAAGTTCATTTCCCAAAGTTTTCGCCATATTTTCAGATATCCTTGCTAAACCTTCAAATCCAAATGCATTTTTTTGAATACCTATCAGTTCTTTTTCTAATGCACTACTAAGTGCTTTCTTTGGCCCCTTAATAATAAGATATTTATTATCCATGGTCTCTTTATCTTCATAAAGTACTACTTTCCCATTATTCATCATGACCACATAATCACTGGCCTTATCTAAATCACTCGTAATATGTGTTGAATAAAATACAGATACCTCTTCACTTTGCATATGCTCCATAAGAATATCCAGTATCTGTGCTCTTATTACAGGATCTAGGTTAGCCGTTGCTTCATCTAACAAAATCAACTTTGGTCTATGACTAAGTGCCATAATAAGTGCTGCCTGTTTATTTTGTCCTTGTGAAAGCTCTTTAATTTTTTTTGATTTATCTAGCTGAAAAGCTTTTACATACTTATTAAATAAGGCATCATCCCAAGTTTTATAAAAAGGTGCTATCATCTGTTTAGTCTGCTCTAATGTTGCTTCTGTCATATAGCCTGTTGGTTCTCCTACAAAGCCTATCTGTTCATGAGTTTGTTTACTCTCGGTAGCAACATCTTTTCCAAATACCTTAATCTGCCCCCCATCTAGTTTTAAGAGATTCATAATCAATTTAAGCGTAGTTGTCTTGCCTGATCCATTTTGTCCTATGAATCCAGTAATATAACCTTCTTTAATCGCAAGATGTGGTATATCTAAAGTGAAGTTACCTAGTGTCTTTTTCACATTATCCATTTCTATTACATTCATAGCTAATCCTCCTCATATAAAAGCTCTATTCTCTCTTTTAATTCTTCTTTTGAAAGTCCTATTTTTTTTGCACTTTCTATAATGTCATGCAAACTTTCTTCAATCTTGCTGATCTGCGCTTCTTTTAGGATGTCTAAGTTAACTGTTGATACATAACTTCCCTTCCCTGGCAAGGTTTCTATAAACCCACCTGCTTCTAATTCTTCGTAAGCCTTTTTAGTCGTAATAATACTCACTTTAAGATCTTTGGCCAAGCCTCTTATAGATGGCAGTATATCTCCTGCGGTGAGTTCGCCTGTTACAATCAAGTGCTTCATCTGCTCACTAATTTGTAAATATAACGGTGTAGCACTTTGATTACTAATAATAATATCCATAGTACACCCTTTCTCTTTTCTCTATATCAAACTGTTTATAACTGTATATACAACCTATACACAGATATTACACTCTCTCTATGTAATCGTCAATACTTTTAAAAATATTTTTTGACAAAACAAAAAGCCTACTTAAACCTACACCGTAGTACAGTTCTAAGTAGACTTTTATGTGTTATAAAACCCGCCTCCTACCCAAATTCACTTTAGGTAATTCGAATAGAAGGCTTAAGTTCCTTTTGGCCCATCTCCAGCAGACTTGTCTGCTAAGGCCTCAGAATCTTGAATGCTTCGGTGCGTAGAATTTTTCATTTTACTTACCTCCTACATTCTTGAATTGGTTTTACGTAGTTAGTTTATCCGATTACTTTTGTTTTATACTAAAAAATTAATTTTGTTTATGCTTTTGTAAGGGCCGCATATTCAGCTTTTACTAGATTCATTAAATCTTCTGGTTTAAGTTCTACTTGAACCCCCACTTTACCTGCACTACATGTCATCTTCTCAAGAGTAGCCGCACTTTCATCTATAAAAGTTCTAAAGGCTTTTTTCATGCCAATTGGTGAACAACCTCCTCTGATATAACCTGTTGTCTTCATTAGGTCATTTACAGGAAGCATTTCTATATTTTTCTCCCCTGTTAACTCACTTATCTTTTTCATATCTAGTTCTTTCTCTACAGGGATGACACATACATAACACGTTTTAGATTTACCTTGAACTAAAAGTGTCTTAAATACCTCTTCTGTAGGCTTACCAATTTTATGTGCTACTGCTACGCCATCTATCTTTCCATCTTTTACTTCATACGAAGCACAAGTATAAGGTATCTTTTCTTTATCTAAAATTCTAATTACATTTGTTTTTATTGCTGCCATTTCACAAATTCCTTTCTTACTCTTTTTTCTTATTATAAATCTTTCTATAATTTTTATATAGTTATCTATAAGAAAGTAGCATTATATGATAAACAAGTAGAACTTTCCTACCATATAAAAAG
>JAHLFD010000031.1:0-7827 GCA_018883975.1 Candidatus Niameybacter stercoravium | reverse complement strand
GGCTCAAAACGTTTAGATTTAAGTTCACCTAGTAACATG
This sequence comes from Candidatus Niameybacter stercoravium, assembly GCA_018883975.1. GTDB lineage: Bacteria > Bacillota > Clostridia > Lachnospirales > Cellulosilyticaceae > Zhenhengia > Zhenhengia stercoravium. Next base: position 7,788 of record JAHLFD010000031.1, on the reverse strand, counting down.
CCACTGCGTACAATGCGTAAACCTTGTAAATCTGGTGCATCTTCTATAGCTAGGAAAACTTTATCTTTCACTTCTATAATAGGTGCGTCCCTATCTATATGCGTATAGGTTTCTATGAATTCATTTAAAGCGGGAATATCTTTAATACGTTTCTTAATAACTTGTCTTTTAGCTAGGTCTAATGTATGCTCTTTCTTTTGAATCAAGCAGACAAAGTGCCCTTCACCTTGTAAATGATGTGGCCATAATCTCAGTGCTCCCTTAAGACTAGGGTCCCCTCCTTCAGTCCATTCTGGATGACCAGTTGCAATGCCTCCTACTGGTGTTAAAGGTACCACTTCACACAGAGGATGATGATTTAAAAATTCCTGTATCATCCCTTCATTTTCTTCTGGTGAGAAAGTACAAGTAGAGTATAAAATCATGCCTTCTTCTTTAAGCATGGCATAAGCATATTCTAAAATTTCTCTTTGAAGCGCCTGGCAGTGCTCTACACCATGAGTCTCCCAGCTTTTTATAGCTCCTTCATCTTTTCTAAACATACCTTCTCCAGAACAAGGTGCATCAATAAGAATTTTATCAAAGTATCCTGGTAGTTTACTTGCCAGCCTTTCTGGTGTTTCATTAGTAATAATCGCATTACGTGCCCCAAAGTTTTCTACATTTTTAAGAAGTGCCTGCGTTCTTGAGGCACTAATATCATTGCTAATTAATACTCCTGTTTGATTCAGCTTAGCTAAAACTTGTGTTGTTTTCCCACCTGGGGCAGCACATAAATCCAGAACTTTGTCTCCCTCTTTGATGGGCACATAAGCACCTGGTGCCATAGCACTTGGCTCTTGCATATAATAAAGCCCCGCAAAGTAATACGGATGCTTACTTGGTTTATTCGGCTCTGTATAATAATAGCCCTCTTTACACCAAGGGACTGGCTGAAGCTCTGTAAATGGGTTTATTTGCTGCCACCCCTCATCACTTACTTTCATCGTATTGATACGAATGCCTTGATATTTAGGATTATTATAACTTTCTAAATAAGCTTCATATTCATCACCTAAAAGGCGTTGCATTTTTTCTTTAAAAAGTACTGGTAATTTCATTGATCTTGCCCCTTGCTTTAGTCATTAATTTCTAAGATATGTTTTGGATTAAAATCTATATAGTCTGCCGCTACGAGATGATAGCACTGACTTCCATATTCTCCTTTGCGTGATACACTCCATGCCCTTTCATCATGCAGATGGCCATACACCACATGACGAACAGGATAACGTTCTAAAAGCTCTGTAAAAAGAGACGGTTCATCTTTTTCATTAGTAGGTGGGTAATGAAGTGCTACAATAATTTCTTTTGCCCCTTGCTTTATAGCATCTTCTAAAGATAGCTTAAGGCGTTCTTGCTCTCTTTCATAAACTTTTCTATCTTTAGCTGTCATATCTTCTTGAATAGGCCATCCTCTTGTACCACATATAGCCAGCTCTCCTAAGATATACGCTTTATTTTGAATAAAATACAAATCTTCATAAAGGCTGTTTAAAAGTCCTATTTTCTCCCACCAGAAGTCATGATTACCTTTAATACAGACTTTATGTCCTGGCAATTCATGTATAAAAGCTAAATCTGCTTTAGCTACTTCTAAACGCATAGCCCATGAAAGATCCCCGCACAGAATAACCAGATCTTGATCGGTTACTTTCCTTTGCCAAGCTTCTTTTAAACGACTTACATGCCCCTGCCATCTTTCACCAAATACATCCATAGGTTTATCTGATGTAAAACCTAGATGTAAGTCTCCTATTGCATAAACTTTCATTTTATCGCTCCTTATGCTCGTATTATAGCACATTCCTTGTTTCTTTCCAACGCAGCTATTTGTCTTCTGTATATTTAAGGAGTGCATAAGGATTAATCCAAAACTCTACTTGGTCCTTCGTTTTAACCGCAATCCCTATATGAAGATGTACAGGAAACTGCCCCCTAGTCCCCTCAGTGCCATATCCTGTATCTCCCATCATCCCAAGCAAATCTCCTGCATCAATCCTATCTCCTTTTTGTAAATGGCTAGGATAGTCATCTAAATGCGCATAATAAAAATAAGCCCCTCCTGGACTTCTAACGCCTACCCTATAACCACCTGTTTCATTCCACCCAACATTTTCTACTATACCATCGGTCATACTAATCACTTCAATCTTCCCTGATTCATTGGTATCAGACATAATATCAATACCATAATGGAGCCTATTTCCATTATATGCTCTAGATTGTTTCCATCCATTTTCATAGGTATACCCTTTTCTAATTTTTAGGGGAAACTTGCGAATGTCATAAATAAACTGCTTGTACAATTTTGTGGCCGCATCATACATACCAAAATCATCTAATTCACTTTCTGGTTTATATTGCCTTAAGCACTGCTTCACCTGTGCCATAGAGCCTCCTTTATAAGACTCTACTGCCCACACACCAAGTGTATGGGCATAATCTTGTTTATGGCGCAAAGATAAATCCAAAAGTACTTTTAAATCCTCTTCTTCAATATTAAAATCCTGTATAAAATTTTCATAAGAAGTCTGTGTTTCATAAGCTACTTTCTTTTCATTAATATCTTGGACTGCATCTTTTCTACTTCCTCCAAAACATCTCGTCAAAATAAGCATAACACCTATTGCAATTAAAAGAATACCTATTACTTTTTTAGCATTTCCTCCACCTAATGCTATTACAGGCATATACACTTGCCTACCACTTGCACTTTTTGCTCTATGATGGATCTGATGTTGTGGATTTCTACTTTGCTTTTTGGACTGACCTAAATAACGTTTCCTCCTCATATCATAGCTCATCTGGCTAATGACTCTTTCCATAGCTCTCATTTTAATCCCCCTAAAAAAATAAAGAAGCATAAAAACTTATGCTTCTTTAGTAATAAACTTTTTAACAGCTTTCCCATTTTGATATTGGCACAAATCACCTTGTTTATACCCCTTATCCTCCATGGTCGCTATAATCTCATCATGTATTTTCCACCAGCTTGTATTCCAGTTAGCAAATAATGTATATTCACTTGGTGCTCTCCCTATAATGCGTTGAATGACCACATCTTCTGAAAGGTATCTTAAGAAAGTGATAACACGCTCTTCATATTCCTCCATACTAATCATGTCAAATTCACCTTTTAAATATTGCTGCCCCATGACCGTATTTTTCACAATATAAAGTGCATGTAGCTTCACATATTCTATACCAAGTACACTCATTAACTTAGCATTTTCAATGACATCTAGCTGATTATCCCATGGTAAATTTAAAATCAAGTGAGTACAAATTTCAAAGCCATAGCGCTTAATGCGTAATACAGCATCAATATATTCACTTAGCCCGTGCCCTCTGTTAATTTTCTCTAATGCATGATAGTTAAGTGTCTGCAAACCAAGTTCAATACATACATCATATCCAGTTTCGTCTTGCCATGCTTTTATTTTCTCAAGATAGGCATCATGAATACAGTCAGGTCTTGTAGAAATGCTAATGCCTACAAGTTTTTCATGTTTGATTTGTCCAAGCACCCCCTCAAAAGTTTCAAGAGGCATATACGTATTACTGAAATTTTGTAAATAAGCAATAAAGGTATCTGCTTTATAGCGTTTACCAATATAAGCAATATTTTCTTCTATCTGCTTACTAATAGCCATTTGTGTGTCTAACATTTCATAACCTATCCCTACTTCACTACAAAAAGTACATCCTCCTTTACCACATGTCCCATCGCGGTTTGGACAGGTAACTGGCAGATTAACTGGAATTTTATAAACCTTCCCACCATATTTCTCTTTTAAATAATCTGCATAACGTCTATATGTGCTCACGTCTTATTAGCTCCTTGTCTATTTCATTAAGTCATTTTTCTTTATGTTAAAACGAGATAGCTTGTTTGTCAAACAAGCCTTTATTATATATATAGCTTGTAGATGGTTATTTATTCCAACAGTTTATTTACTGCATAAAATTTTTATTTTTTCCCATACTATCACCATAGATTTCCTAATAATACTACAAAGGTGGTGAAGATATGGATACAAAAGGACTTGATTATGTAGCATTAGCATTAATTATTATTGGTGCTATTAACTGGGGACTTATCGGTTTTTTCCAATTTGACCTAGTAGCTGCATTATTTGGTGGAATGGATTCATGGATAAGCCGTATTATTTATGCTGTAATAGGTATCGCAGGTCTCTATTCTCTTACGCTCTTTGGAAAGGTATCTCAAAACAATTATAATAGCTAATCCCAAAATAACTAGACACATAGTTGCCTAGTTATTTTTATTACTATTTTTATAATATTTTTTATAAAATATTTTTCGTTTTAAAGGATATTTTAGGCAATATGTTGAATATGTATATTAATAAATCATACTATTAGGGGTGATAACCATGATTCAGATTATTACAGGACAGACAGGTGAAGGTAAAACCAAACAAATGATTGAACTTGCCAATGAACGTAGCAAATCTTTAAATGGTCACATTGTTTACATTGATAGTACTACTCAACATCGTTTTGCGCTTTCTCATCGTATACGTCTTATCGAGACGACAAATTTCCCAATTAGTGCCCATGATTTCTTTGGTTTTTTATGTGGGATTCTATCTAGCAATCATGATATTGAACTTGTTTTCATTGATGAACTTATTCAAATCACCCATTTAGGTATTGATGAACTCAGTCTTTTCTTTGATAAACTCAAAAAGCTCTCTGAAAAATATTCCGTTAACTTTATAGTTGGAGCTTCTTGTTCTCAAAGAGAAATTCCTGAGCATCTACTTTCCTATCTTGTCGCTTAGCTCATTATAAAAAAATAGAACCATCATTATTCTTTTTATAATGATGGTTCTATTTTTTTATGCTTTAAAAACACATATACTAAATGGCATAACCTTATGATTAGACTCTTGAATCTTAAGACTAGACTGTATAAAACTTTCATTTCTTGAGGTATCTATCATGAGCTTCCAGCCTTGCATTGTACGTGGTAGTTCAAATCTAAGAGGCTCTACATAATGATTAATGATTATATAGAGCTTCTCATCTCCTACTTCCATCTGCACGGCTAGACTACAGGAATAATAAGACCAGTCTGGCTGATTGCAGTTCACACCATGGAACGTGAATTCAAGTTCATGCTCATACTGTTTCATAAAACAATGGCTCTCTCTTCTAAAAGCTATTATTTGTTTTACAAAATTAAGGATTTCCTTGTTACGTTCTACATTCTCCCAATCCATCCAAGTGAGTTCATTATCATGACAATAGGCATTATTGTTGCCTTTTTGTGTCCTTCCTATTTCATCTCCCATAAGAATCATAGGTACACCTTGTGATAGCATAAGAAGGGTAAAATAATTTTTAATACGTCTTATGCGCATAGCCAAAATTTCTTCGTTTTGCGTCTCCCCCTCTACCCCACAGTTATAGCTATAGTTGGCGTTGTGACCGTCTCTGTTATCTTCTCCATTTAACCTATTATGCTTCGTATTGTAAGAAACTAAATCCCACAAGGTAAACCCATCATGGGCTGTTACATAATGAAGGGTATTTTGCTTAGTCTTACGTAGATCTTTAAATTGGATTTCACTTCCCATTAAGCACTGCGCTACATCCCGAGTCATTCCCTGATCTCCTCTAACAAACCGTCTAATGGTATCCCTATACCGGTCACTCCACTCTACAAAAGGATAAGGCATACGCCCCACATCATAAGCGCCCTTTGCATCCCAGCATTCTGCAATGAGCTTCACATGAGATAAAATAGGATCTTTCGCAATATCATCAATGAGAGACCCTTCATACCAATTCCCTGCTTCATCTTGTGCTAAAATAGATGCCAAATCTAATCTAAAACCATCTACACCCATACAAATAACCCAATATCTTAAGCTATCTAAAATTAATTTTTTGGTCATTACATGCATATTATTGAAAGTATTACCCGCCCCTGCATCATTACGGTAATGACCATCGTGAAACTTATAATAACTTTGTGGTGCTAAGGCTTTAAAGTTAAAGACCTTCCCCTCCTTACTTCCTTCTCCTGTATGGTTATAAACTACATCTAGAATCACTTCCATACCTTCATCATGTAAGGCACTTATAAACTTTTTAAAAGACTTTAATTCTCCAAGTGCTTCTTTATTTGCACTGTAATTTTCCTGCAAGGCAAAGAAAGCTATAGTATTATATCCCCATTCATCCTGTAAAGTTTCTTGAGTAATAGGATGCTTATTTGCAAGAGTATGCTTATTCCATTTAAACACAGGCAATAATTCTAATGTTGTTACACCTAATGCTTTTAAATAAGGAATTTTTGCTATAATCCCTTCAAAGGTACCTTTCTCTTTTTCAAGTACTGTACATGTCGGACTTTTAGTAAAAGCTCCTACATGCATTTCATATATAATGGTCTCTTGCCATTCTAAATGAGGTCTATTGGCTACAATATACTCATCTTTAACCACTATATTTTTATAATGATTACTCCCCTTAGGAAAGGCATATAAACTTCTTGCATAAGGGTCAATAAGTGGTACACTTATTTCATCATTTTCATTTTGTGTCTGCCACGTGTAACTATAGCCTTCTTGTATATTTTCAATAGCTACATGAAAAATGTCCCCTGTAGCGTAGCCTTTTCTATCCAATACAACTTCTAACAAAGGTCCATCTTCATAAACTTCTTTATATAATTTAAGAATCATATATTTTGCCTCAGTGGAATAAATACCAAAGTAACAATTACCATCTATTAAGTGACAGCCTAATATAGGTAGCCCCTTACTGATCTCAAACATATGTGCCCCCCCTTGTGTTCTTCTTACTTCTTCTCGTTTTTACTCTATACTTTATATTATTATAGTTTACCACTTTTTTCCACTTTTATTCTGTACTATTTAGGGTCTTGCAAAATATTTAAGCTATGTTATAATAATAACCAATATAAACATAGTCAAAAATGTTGATGAAGGAAGCAGTAATAATAAAGGGAGTCTTCAGAGAATGTACGGTTGGTGCGAGTACATACCGAATTTATTATGAATTACACCTTTTGAGTTGCACAGTTGTGCCGGTTTCATACCGTTATCATGTCAAGGCAAAGTTTATTTGCGAATTAAGGTGGTACCACGGGTGATCTCGTCCTTTTCTAGGATGAATCACCCTTTTTTATTACTTATTTTAGACAAAATATTAGGAGGTTTTAACAATGAGTAACGTATTTGATACCCTCATGGAACGTGGTTTTATTGAACAAACAACACACGAAAAAGAAATTAGAGAATTATTAGAGAAAGAAAAAGTAACTTTCTACATTGGTTTTGACCCTACAGCAGACAGCTTACATGTTGGTCACTTTGTAACAGTTATGGCTATGTCTCATATGCAAAAAGCTGGTCATAGACCAATTGCCCTTCTTGGTGGTGGTACAGGTATGGTTGGTGACCCTACTGGTAAAACAGATATGCGTAAAATGCTTACACCAGAAATCATTAAGCATAATGTAAATTGCTTTAAAAAACAACTTTCACGCTTTATTACATTTGATAATGACCAAGCTATTATTGTTGATAATGGTGACTGGCTGTTAAACTTAAACTATGTAGACTTCCTTCGTGAAGTTGGTGTACACTTCTCTGTAAACCGCATGCTTACAGCAGAATGTTTCAAACAACGTCTTGAAAAAGGTCTATCATTCTTAGAATTCAACTACATGCTTATGCAGTCTTACGA
>JAHLFD010000030.1:0-7702 GCA_018883975.1 Candidatus Niameybacter stercoravium | reverse complement strand
CTCTTACACATAGTCGTATGAATCAGACTGAAAGGTTAAGGCTTTATGAACAGGTGCGTAAAGGGCAGATAAAAGTAGTCATTGGTCCGCGAAGTGCAGTTTTTATGCCTATGCAAAACTTAAAGCTTATTGTAGTAGATGAAGAACATGAAACAACTTATAAATCTGAGACCACTCCTAAATACCATGCTATAGATGTAGCACGTATGCGTATGATAAGGAATAATGGTGTGCTTATTTTAGCTTCTGCTACACCAAGTCTTGAAAGTTATTATGAAATGAAGCTAGGTAGACTTAAACTTATCGAACTGACGCAGCGTGTAGGGAATGCTACTTTGCCAGAGATAGAAATTGTAGATATGCGCAAAGAACTCAAAAATGGGAATATGCAGATTATGAGTCGCACGCTCCATGAAGCTATAGAACGTACAGTAAGAGCTGGTAATCAGGTTATGTTACTTCTAAATCGTAGAGGGCATTCTACTTTTATTAATTGTAGAAGTTGTGGTTTTGTGGTGAAATGTAAGCATTGTGATATTGCTATGACTTATCATAGGCAATCCAGTAGTTTAGAATGTCACTACTGTGGACTAAAGGAGCCTATTCCGTCTACGTGTCCTGCTTGTGGAAGTAAACATATTCGTTTTTTTGGAAGTGGGACAGAAAAGGTTGAAGAATACCTTAATAAACACTTTAAGCCATATGGTATTGGGCGAATGGACTTTGATACCACTACAGGTAAGGAAGGACATAATAAAGTCCTAGAGGCTTTTCAAAATCATGAGTTTAATATTCTTGTAGGGACACAGATGATTGCAAAAGGACATGATTTTAAAGATGTAACCCTTGTGGGTATTATTGCAGCAGATCAAGCTCTTTATATACAGGATTTTAGAAGTGAAGAGCGTACTTATCAGCTTATTACTCAAGCATTAGGCAGGGCAGGAAGAGGCGATAAAAAAGGTGAGGTAGTCATTCAAACTTATAATCCAGAGCATTTTGTGTTAGAAAAGATTAAGTTTAGACAGCAGCAAGCTTTTTATGAAGAAGAGCTTAAAATTAGAAAAATGCTAGGTTATCCGCCGTATACACATCTTTTTTCACTTACTGTATTAGGTAGAAATGAAAAAGAAGTCATCCAAATGGTGCATACGTTAAAGTATTATTATGAATACTACAATAAAAAAGGACTTTTTCGTATTGTAGGTCCATCTGCAGCAGCTATTAGCAGAATTGCAGATGATTATAGATGGCAACTTATTTTAGTAGGTGAAGATAGAGAAAAACTTTTACTGTATGGTAAATATTGTTTAAATAAGTTTATTAATCGAGAAAATACTGGTACAATAAAAATAAATTGGGATATAGACCCTATCAGTATGTTTTAAATAAGGAGGCTATTATGGCAACACGTACAATACGTATAGAGAGTGATCCGATTCTTAGAAAAGTTTCTAAAGAAGTTACAAAATTTGATGAAAGTTTATGGGCGTTACTTGAAGATATGGCGCAGACTATGTATGATGCTGATGGCGTAGGTCTTGCAGCACCACAAATTGGCCTGTTAAAACGTATCTTTGTTATTGATATTGGTGAAGGACTTGTTGAGTTTATCAATCCACAAGTTGTTTTAGAAGATGGTGAGCAATTTGGTGAAGAAGGATGCTTAAGTGTACCTAAGAAATATGGTCCAGTGAGACGCCCTAATCGTGTAAGAATGCGTGCTCAAAACAGAATGGGTGAATGGTTCGAAATAGAGGGTGAAGAACTTATGGCACGTGCTATGCTTCATGAAAATGATCATCTAGATGGAAAGCTTTTTATAGACTTTGTAGAAGGCGAACTCGTTCAACTATCAGATGAGGAATAATGAGGAGGCACATATGAATGTTATATTTATGGGAACGCCAGATTTTGCAGTTCCTACATTACAGATGTTAATAGACGAAGGTCATACCATTAGTGCAGTCGTTACACAACCAGATAGACCAAAAGGCAGAGGCAATAAAGTACTTATGCCACCAGTTAAAGAGCTTGCCCTTAAGCATGGGATAGAAGTTCTTCAACCTGAACGTGTAAAAGGTAATGAAGAATTTTTAATGCACATAAAAGCTTTAAATCCAGATGTTATGGTTGTAGTAGCATATGGAAAGATTTTACCTGAAAGTGTACTTGAAGTACCAAAACTCGGATGCATTAATATTCATGGCTCACTCTTACCAAAATACAGAGGTGCAGCACCTATTCAGTGGAGTGTATTAAATGGTGAAGCTGTAACAGGTGTTACCATCATGTATATGGATAAAGGTATGGATACAGGTGATATGCTCTATAAAAAAGAAATGGTACTTGCTGAAGATGAAACCTATGCATCTCTTCATGATAAAATGAAAGATGTAGGGGCAGCTGCTTTAAAAGAAGCTTGGCCTCTTATTGTAAGTGGTGGTAAGGAGCGTATGAAACAAAATGAAGAAGAAGCTACTTATGCACCACCTATTCAAAAGGCCTTAGGTGAAATTCAGTGGGAAAAGTCAAACCATGAAATTGATGCTTTAGTTAGGGGGCTCAATCCGTGGCCAGCTGCTTATACTTACTATGATGGACAAATGATGAAAGTTTGGAACGTATCAAATGGCGTAGGACAAACAGACTATGAACCAGGTACAATTATAGAAGTTGATAAAGCGGGTATTCATGTACAAACAGGAAATGGGATCTTAATTATTGAGGAGATACAAGCACCTAATAAAAAGCGTATGCCTGTATCAGAATATATTAAAGGGAACACCATTGAAACAGGCAAACTATTAGGTAACTAAGACAGGAGCTGATAAAATGATGATTGATTCTTCCTATTGGATCTTATTCATTGTTGTTTCCATTTTACCTATTTGGGCAAGTTTGAAACTACAAAATACGTTTAATAAGTATTCTCGTGTAAGAAGTTTATCAGGTTATACAGGAGAGGAAGCAGCAAGACGTATTTTAATGATTAACCACTTAGGGCATATAGGTATTAAGCCTGTAAGGGGCTCTATGACAGATCATTATAATCCTATACAAAAAGAAATAGGTCTATCTCAAACTGTATACAGTTTAAACTCTATTGCAGCAGTCAGTGTAGCAGCGCATGAGGTGGGTCATGTGCTTCAAGAAGCAGATCATTATAATGCGCTTACATTAAGGCACAAACTTCTGCCTGTTACAAGATTTGCAGATAGTGCAGCCATTCCAATGGTATTCTTAGGAGCGATTACTTCTTTCCAAGGATTAGCATGGATTGGAATTATCTTATTTAGTTTTACAACGCTATTTAGTCTTGTCACATTACCAGTAGAATTTAATGCCTCAAAACGTGCTATAGTAGCACTTTCTCAAAGTGGTATTCTATCAGATGAAGAGTTAGATGGAGCGAAAGAGGTTCTTAATGCAGCTGCCTTAACTTATGTAGCAGGTGCAGCTGTATCTATGATGATGCTTTTAAGGCTTATTCTAATCTATGGTGGACAAAATAGAGATTAAGACAAACATACTAAAAGACGCTTTTAAAGCGTCTTTTATACTATAAAATAAAGAGTCATACAAGCGAGGAATATAAAATGGAGCAAAAAACAGTACGTGAGAAAGTTGCACAGATTTTAACAGATATTGAAAAAGACGATACTTATTTACAACTTGCACTAAAAAAAGAACTAGATACATTAGAGGCTAAAGATAAAGGCTTTGCTAATGAGCTCATTTACGGTACTATAAAATGGCGTTTAAGATTGGATTATGTATTAGACCAATTTTCTAAAACACCTGTAAAAAAGATGAAACCTTTTATACGACAACTCATGCGTATGAGTGTCTATCAAATTTTGTTTTTAGACAAAGTACCAGCATCAGCAGCTATTAATGAAGCTGTTAAAATTATGCATAAGCGTAAGATGAGTAATTTGTCAGGATTTGTAAATGGTGTTCTTAGAAATATAGATAGAAATAAATCAGAGATTACTTATCCCAATTTAAGTGTTTATTATTCTATTCCTGAATGGATGATAACAAGATGGATGAAGTATTATGGAGAAGCGGAGACAAAAGCTATTTGTGAAAGTCTCTCACAGCGTGCACGTGTATGTATTAGAATTAATAACCTTAAAACAACAAAAGATAAAGTTAAAGCTTTGTTATCGGAAGAAGGGATTACAGTATTAGAGGAAGGATTCCTTCCAGAAAGTCTCTATATTCATGCCCCTAATGGTATTCACCATAGTCCATCTTTTAAAGCAGGGCTATGGACAGTTCAAGATGAAAGTGCTATGTTAGTAGGGCATGTATTAGGACCTGAAAAAGGTGATGAAATTTTAGATATATGTAGTGCCCCGGGAGGTAAGACAGTCCATCTAGCAGAGCTTATGCAAAATGAAGGACATATTATAGGTGCAGATGTTCATGAGCATAAAATAGAATTAATTGAGAAAAATGCTAAAAGGTTAGGCGCGTCTATTGTAGAAGGCAAACTTCAAGATGGTATGTTAATTAATGAAGATTGGAAAGAAAAATTTGATAAAATTTTACTAGATGCACCATGTTCAGGACTTGGTATTATAAAAAGAAAACCAGATATTCGTTATGCTAAAGATGAGACAGCGATTCGTGATATTAACAACATTCAGCGTAAGCTTTTAAAAAATGCTATAACGTATCTAAAAAAAGATGGTATTTTGGTTTATAGTACATGTACATTGACACAAGAAGAAAATCAAAATATGGTAGAGTATGCATTGTCTTTAGGGCTTCAATTAGATGCCATTCCTTATGACATGCCAGCATGTTTAAAACCTTATATAAAAGACAATGCTTATATTGAAATCTTACCACACGTGACCGATACAGATGGATTCTTTATAGCGCGATTTAGAAAATAAGGAGTAACATAATGAACGATATTATTAGTATGAATTTAATAGAGCTTGAACAGATCGTAATGGATCTTGGGCAAAGTAAATTTAGAGCCAAGCAACTTTTTGATTGGCTTCATAAAAAGTTAGTATGGAATTATGATGAAATGACAAATCTTCCTATTTCCTTTAGAGAACAACTTAAAGAACTTTATCCCCTTACAGAAATGCGTATTATAGAAAAATATACTTCACAAATAGATGGGACAATAAAGTACTTGTTTGAATTGTCTGATTCTCATATAATAGAAAGTGTTTTAATGCGTTACAAGCATGGAAATTCTATTTGTATTTCTTCACAAGTAGGGTGTCGTATGGGATGTAAGTTCTGCGCTTCAACACTCGAAGGTCTTATAAGAAGCCTCAAAGTATCAGAAATGCTAGGACAGATTTATAAAGTACAACAAGATACGGGAGAACGTATTTCTAATATTGTTATTATGGGAAGTGGAGAGCCACTCGAATATTTAAATATTACAACGAAATTTGTGGAACTTATTAACCATGAATTAGGTCAAAATATAGGACAACGTCATATTACTGTATCTACTTGTGGACTTGTGCCAAGTATTTATGAACTTGCAGATAAGGGATTCCAAATTACACTTGCTATCTCACTTCATGCGACGACAGATGAAAAAAGAAGAGAAGTTATGCCTATCGCACGTCGTTACAGCATTGAAGAAATATTAAAAGCTTGTCAGCACTATATTGATAAGACAGGAAGACGTATTACATTTGAATATTCGCTTATTGCTGGTAAAAATGATACAATAGAGGATGCAACAAGACTCGCTAAACTATTAAAAGGGATGCTTGCGCATGTTAATCTGATACCTGTTAATCCGATTGAAGAGCGTGATTATGAGGCGGCAACACATAATAGAGTAGAAGATTTTGCTAAAGTATTAAAATCTTATAATATAGAGACCACTGTGCGCCGTACACTAGGAGCAGATATAGATGCTGCTTGTGGTCAGTTAAGGCGTAGGTATCTCGAAAAAAGAGGTGAATAGCATGATTGCTGTTGGGAAAGTAAACATCGGTAAAAGACGTACTAGAAATGAGGATAGTGTCCTGGTTTCTAATGAGCCAATAGGTGTATTACCTAATTTGTATATTGTTGCCGATGGAATGGGGGGGCATAAGGCAGGTGCTGTTGCAAGTAAACTTGCCATTGATGCTTTTTGTAGCTATATAGAAGAGCATGAAAATGCTCAAATCAAAACAGAAGAGGAATTACTTATTTTATTAAAAAGAGGTATTTCACACGCAAATTATGTCATTTATAAAAAAGGATTGGAAAACCCAGACTTTACAGGAATGGGAACCACCATTACCTTATGTACAGTGATGAATGGAAATGCTTATATTGCCCATGTAGGAGATACAAGATTATATTGTATGAATGCTAATCAAATGAGACAAGTAACTGTAGATCATTCCTTAGTACAAGAAATGCTTGAGCAAGGATATATTACAGAAACAGATATGCAGGAACACCCACAAAGACATGTTATTACACGTGCAGTGGGTACATATGAACAAGTAAAGGTAGACACTATGAAACAATGCTTAAATGGCGTAGAGTATATTTTACTATGTTCAGACGGACTGACAGCGATGTTAAGTGAAGAAAAAATGCATGAATTGATTTATAAGCATCATACAAATCTTGAAACGATTATTGATGAATTAATCTTGCAGGCAAATGAAGCAGGTGGGGCAGATAATATTGCTGTTATTATTGGAAAAAAAGATGAGGTGAGCAAAACATGTTAGAACCTGGGAAAATACTAGGGGATCGCTATGAGATTATACAAAAGATCGGTGCAGGCGGCATGTCCATTGTCTATAAAGCTAAGTGTAATAAGCTTCAGAGATTTGTTGCCATTAAAGTATTAAGAGAAGAATTTGTGAAAGATGAAGCTTTTGTACAAAAATTTAAGTCTGAGGCTTTTTCAGCAGGGGGTCTATCCCATCCTAATATTGTCAGTATTTATGATGTAGGACAAGAGGATGATCTGCACTATATTGTAATGGAGTTTGTGGAAGGGCAAACACTTAAAGAATATATTGAACAAAATGGACCATTATCATCAACTCAAACTTTAGAGTATGGTATGCAAATTGTATCTGCACTTAGGCATGCGCATAACAAACAAGTTATTCATAGAGATATTAAACCACAAAATATTTTAATTACCCATGATCAAATGTTAAAAGTAGCTGACTTTGGTATAGCTAAAGCTGTAGATTCTTCTACTATTGTTGCAGCAGGGAATGCTATTGGATCTGTTCATTACTTCTCGCCAGAACAGGCTAAAGGAAAATATGTTAATGAGACAAGTGATCTTTACTCATGTGGTATTGTACTTTTTGAGATGGCAACTAATCGTTTACCATTTCAAGCAGATACACATGTTTCTATTGCGCTTAAACATATTAATGAAGAAGTTCCAAAGCCAAGTTTATTCAATGAACAGATTTGGCCAGGACTAGAATATATTATTTTAAAAGCAACCGATAAAAAGCAAGAATTACGTTATCAAAATGCAGACAGTATGTTGGAAGATATGAAAACTGTTCTTGCTAACCCAACAGTTGACTTAAGCAGTAGAGAAGCAGTAGAAACAGATGTAGATCAAACAATCTTACTGACAGATATTCAGACAAGTTTTATTAGACAAAATGAAAAGACTACAAGTCGTTTAGAATCTAATCAAACGCCTGGGGTGAAAATGAGCGCACCTCAAGAT
>JAHLFD010000029.1:0-9211 GCA_018883975.1 Candidatus Niameybacter stercoravium | reverse complement strand
CAGCTGAGCTATGGATACACAGAGCGGGTGATGGGAATCGAACCCACGTGGCCAGCTTGGAAGGCTGGTGTTCTACCATTGAACTACACCCGCGTAATGTTTGGATTTTAATGCGTCGGCCTCAACCGACAAAATGTATTATATATAAATTCCTTTCATACGTCAACACCTTTTTTACATTTTTTTATAATTTCCTATGAATCTCCCCATTCCCAAGGGTTTGCATCAATCCTACATCTACAATTTCACCCTTTTTAATCTCTATAATTGCAAATGATGGAAGGTTTTCATCCTTAGGTAGTGTCATACTTCCAGGGTTTAACAAAATAATGCCATCTTTACGTCCTAAGTAAGCAATGTGTGTATGCCCAAACACAGCAAGCTTAGCTTCATGTGCTATAGCATCAATCCACATCTCTTCATAGCTTTCTTTTACATGTTGCCTATGTCCATGAGTAATCATAATAGGTACATCATCTATATATTCCAAGATAGTACCTCCTGCACCATAACCATCGCAATTACCAGCGACTTTATACATAACAAGTTCTGGATACAGATGCTCTATATATTTAGCATCTTCTATGCAGTCTCCACAATGAATAATATGAGTAAGACCATGCATTTTTAGACGTTCAATAAGTTGACACACATGGCTTGTACGACCATGTGTATCACTGATAACAAGTACCTTCATCTTATTCACCTATTATTTCTTTTAACTTTTCTTTCATAGCATTTAAAGCTTTAGCACGGTGACTGATGGTATTTTTCTCATCTGGTGTAAGTTCTGCTGTAGATGTACTAGTCCCTTCCACATAGAAAATAGGATCGTAACCAAAGCCATTCGCACCTCTTGCCTCATGACCAATGTAGCCTTCTATAGTCCCAAGTGTAGTCATAGTTTCCATATCTTTGCCTGCTGCTGCAATAGCACATACGAATCTAGCCGTACGATTCTCTTGCTCTACATCTTTTAACCTGTCTAAGATAATTTGATTCTTTACTTTATATGGTGTATCTTTCCCTAAATATCTAGCAGAATATACGCCTGGTTCTTTATTTAAACAGTCAATTTCAAGCCCCGAATCATCAGCTAAAATAATAGCATCTGTATAAACTTTGAGCGCCTCCGCCTTAATGACTGCATTTTCTTCAAAAGTTTTTCCGTTCTCTTCAATCTCTATATCAATTCCAGCCTCATCCATTGTAAGAACTTCTACTGGCATACCTTCTAATATTTTTTTAATTTCTTTTACTTTACCTTGATTCTGTGTTGCAAATATTATTTTTTTCATCAATAGTATCCTCATTTTGTTCTGATAGTTTTGGTAAAATAAATGTCTCATAGTCCTCTCTCATATAAAGTGTATACACTCCTCCTTCTGGGAACTGATTCATCTCTCCTTCAATTAGAAATGTTATATAATCTGCATTTGTTCTTTGAAATCCCCAGTCAAGTAGTGTATAAGCTACATAAGCTTCTGCAGTATTGCCACCCTTATACGCTGTAAGTTCTTGTGATAAATCTACTGTTAAGACATTCTCTTCATATTTTAAGTCTAAAATTTTAATTTGTGAAGAGTAGTTTAATGCTTCTTCTATCTCTCTAAGTTTTTCTTCTAGTTCTTGCTCTAAAATCTTATCAAAAGCTTCTTCTTTATTCTCTAACTCAACATTGACTGTATAACTAGGTACATTTAAACCGCCTATAGCTACGCATAACATTACAAAAGACACACTTAGAACCTTTAACATTTTTTACCAATCCTCCTTTCTTTTATTGTATTTTCATTTAGAAGGCTTGGCAAGAAAATCCGTTCAACAAAAAAAGTAGTAAGTCTCCACACTTACTACTTTTTATTTATAATTTTTATCTAAATGACATAGTCTCAAACATTTCGATAATAGCATTACCTACTGCTCTTGCATAGTTCTGCGTAAATACAGATGATTTTAATAAAGCTGCTTCTGTAGGATTTGAAATAAACGCCCCTTCGAGTAAAATAGCCGGCATCTTACTTGTATTGAGGACAACTAATTCTGGTCTTGCCTTAATCCCTCTATTATAGGTGCCGCATTCTTTAACAATATAATCTTGGGCAATTTGAGCCATTTGCTTACTTCTTGTATCTGTTGTACTTGGGTAGTAAAGTACTTCTGTTCCTTTACTTACTGCATTATGTGAATTGTTATGTACACTTACAAATATATCTGCCTCAATTTCATTAGCTAAATCTGTTCTACCAGTAAGACTTGGATAAGTATCTTCTTCTCTTGTTAGATAGATCTTAATATCTGAATGGGTATTTAAATAATCTGCTATAGCAAGTGTTTGCCTTAAGTTTACTTCTTTCTCTACAACGCCATTTCCACTTGATCCACCATCATGCGCACCATGACCTGCATCCAGCACAAGAATCTTATCATATTTTTCTCTCGGCTTTACAAGCTCAACGACAAGACTTCCATTACGTTCATTTAAATTTACAGCACGCACAATTTGCTCTTTAATTTTAAGGCGTGTTGTCATACCATTTTCTACGGTAATAGATTCTACAATACCATCACCAATTGTCATAGTTCCATTATTAAAGACATCTGAGTAATCATTTCCAAGATCCACAAGAATGGTTTTATCTCTATATACATCTGTTACAGTAACATCTGCTAATGAGAAACCTGATGGCATTTCCAGTTCAATAGTATTGCCAAATGTCCCATTATACTCCATAAATTCAAAGAGCGGCTTACCAAAACGCACGAGTGTATTACCATTTACATTCTCTGTTGTATGCATAAATTTCATATCTTCTTGTACTCTAATCACAATCTCACTATCATTACCTGACTCTCTTGTACTGATTGCGTCAATATAAGTACCCCTTATACGGTTCCACTCTACCATTTCAGAAATAGTTGTATTGAAGAGTGTAATAATAATTTCATTATTATCTCTATCTTCTTCTACATGCATTTGATCCGGTGTAATTCCTTCAATAGCCACATATTCACCCTTGTAATCTTCTCCTACAGCTAAAGCAGATAATTCTTCTTGTGTAAACTGAACAAATATTTCACGTCTATCTTCACCTAATGATACAAAGGCCTCTGCTCCTGACTTTAGGTCAAATACAACACGAGTTGTATCTGCTGCAAACTGACTTGTACGAATTTGTTTAATAAAAGTATTATTCGGTACTGTAATGGTAGAACTTAATCTATTTTTACTGTTTTTAATATCAACGACTAGCTTGCCATTATACTTACTTACCTCAATATCTGTAATAGGTGTACTTGCTTCAATAACAGCTGTTGCATCTCTACGTCCTGGTAATACTGTAACACCATCTACTGTTGTCATATTGAAATTCTGCATAGAGCTATCCACCATTAAACTTATGCTATCCCCTTGATAGAATTTCAATATGCCATTTAACACATTTTCTAACTTATTTTCCTCGCTTGGTAAAACTGGTATTGGATTAGATTCCGGCACATCTTCAATATCCGGTTCTTCTTCTGGTTTTTCTTCTACATCTGGTAGCTCTTCTGGTTTTTCTTCCGGAAGTGGATCTGGAGTTGGCACGTCAGGTGTCGATTCCCCTTCTGTAATATGTACGGAACGGTCTTCACCCTTCCATTCTACCCCCAGCCCTATATTTTCCCCTATAAAACGTAGTGGTACCATAATTTTGTCATTAATAATCTTAGCTGGTACATCTAATGTTACAGTGTTTCCATCTAACCAGACTTCTTGCTTATCTGGTTCTAAAATCATAAGTGAGTCTTTATAGCTCACATAAATTTTCTTTTCATAACTTTTCCATTCTACAGCTGCCCCTAATGGTTCAAAGACTTCTCTTGCAGGCACAAGTACACGGCTATCAATTTGTACAGGTGGCATAATTTTTGTTTCTACTACTTCTCCATTTACATATAAAGTAATAGGCGCTAGTGTATAATCATGCTTTTTCCCATCATAAACAAGTTCCATAGAGTAGGCATATATTGGATTAACGCTCATTAAAGCTATGCATGTACTTACTAGTAACTTTTTTGTAGTTTTGCGCATAAGTTCCTCCTAATGTCATATTTTGCTTAATGTATATCCATATTATAACAAAATATTTAAGAGGCATTTTAATTCCTTATGTTTCTTAACAAACTTGTAATATTTGCTAATATATTTAATTTTCTTTAGGGATAATAAGAAGACATATAAAAGCCACTAAATTTAAACCTACAAGCGTTACTAAAGCAACTTGCCATAATAACTGCATATTATCCTTAGGCATCAAATCATATACCACACCTACAATTTGAGGTACAAGAGCACCTCCTAAAAAGCCAGAAAAGTTTACAACAGACATGGTCACCCCTGAATATTCCTTAGGATGTCTTTTCTTAGCATAAGCCCAAGATACGATGAAACTTGTTGCACTTAGTCCAAGGAAGAAAAAAACTATACAGATTAGCCCCCAACTCATAGGTACAAAGGCTACCAAAAGCCAGCATGACAGTTGGATACCTCCAAAAAGCACCATAGGCCTTTTCTCACTTTTTAATGTATCTGCTAGATTTCCAATTAGTACTCCCCCTATAGCAACTCCTAATGTAATAATACTCATAGCGTAAGCTGCATCCGTTTTTGTTATATGTGGATATAAATCTTGAAACATCGTAATCCCCCACGTACTTGTAAGAGCCATTGTACTCCCAAAAGTAATCGCAAAAGCAATCATAATAGGATAAAGTGCTCTATCTTTTATAATTTCCTTAAGTACTCTCCATAGTTTCCACCATGCCTCTTTATTATTAGCCTTACTCTTATCAATTACCTGTTTCTCTTTGATCACAAACCATCCTATTAACCCTAATAGAAAAGTTATACCGCTCATCATCACAAAAGCACATCGCCACCCCACTAGACCGCTTAAAAGTGCTAAAGGTGACATTGCTAAAATAGCCCCTAGATTTCCTATAAAAGACGTAAGCCCTGACATCGTACTAAACTTCTCTTCTGGAAACCAGTCGGCAATAATTTTAAGAATACACACAAAGACTACTGCTACTCCCATTCCTACAATAAACCGGCTCGCATAACCTATATAAAGATGTGTAGAAAAAGCAAACACCAAACTACCTACTGCAGCTGTTAAACTACCTAATGTAATAGTCTTACGTGGTCCTAGAGTATCTGCTAGAATACCTGTTGGAATTTGCATAAACATATAGGCATACATATACATCGCGCCTAAAAGAGCAAATAAGCTTCCTGCCTCGTTACTCTCATTTAAACCATAAGCAAGGAACAATTCTTCCTTCACCGCTCCAGTTGCTACTCTATGAAAAAATACCATAACATAAATACAAGCAGCCACAAACCATATAAAATAAGCATAGACTTTTTTATCTTTATTCATTTCTAAATCCCTCGCTTTTCAAAACTTGCCACCCATTCTATCTTATTTATTCTCTTAAAGCCTATACTTATGACTAAACTTTATATATTTACTTGATATTTTATAATTTATATGCAGTTTTTAAAAGTATATCTTCCCTACCTCTCCCTGCCATAAGCTGAATTCCTATAGGCATACCATCTTCCCCTTTTGCTCTCGGAACAGAAATAGCAGGTATGCCTGCTATATTGGCACTTACTGTATAAATATCTGAAAGATACATAGCCGTAGGGCTTTGCTTCTCCCCAAACTTAAAGGCTGTTCCTGTTGCTGTAGGTGATAGAATAAGCTCATATTTCTTAAAGAGCTCATTCATCTCATTACAAATAAACTTCCTACCTTCTAGAGCCTTATTATAATACTTACGATTTTCTCCTTGCAGAAGCGCCCCTCCTAGAAGAATACGTTTTTTCACTTGTGTTCCAAATCCTTGACTACGCCTTTTTATTTTTTCTTCCCCCGTAATCTTCTCCGGATAGCGCATTAAATCCTCATAAACTTCTACACAAGTACTTCCATAGTAAACAGATACTAAATAAGCTGTAAAAGGCATAGAAATTTCTTCAACTTTAGCACCAGCTTTCTCTAAATCCTGTGCAGCTATTAGTACAGCCTCTTTAGCTTCCTGACTTAACCCCTCACTAAAATATTCCTTTGGCAACGCTATATGAATTCCATTTATATCCTCCTTAAGCCTACTTTCAAAAGACTTTTCCATTTTATACGTCTTAGAATGAGGGTCTTTAGGGTCATAGGCTATAAGATTATCCATTACAATAGCCATATCCTCTACCGTTTTAGTTACTGCTCCAATTTGGTCAAAAGAAGGTGCCAGATGCAAAAGCCCATATTTTGACACAGCGCCATAAGTAGGTTTCATCCCCACAACTCCGCAATAAGATGCCGGCTGCCTAATAGAACCTCCTGTATCTGTCCCCAATGTAAAAACAGCCATATCTGCAGCTACTGCCGCAGCACTCCCCCCAGAAGAACCTCCCGGTACATAATCTTTATGAAGTGGATTAATCACACCGCCAAAGAAAGAGTTTTCATTAGAAGACCCCATCCCAAATTCATCCATATTTAATTTCCCTAGGTTAATCACACCTAAGTCTTCTAGCCTTTGCACTGCTGTAGCATTCTCTCCCATACAGAAATCTTGTAAAAGTCTAGACGCTGCTGTTGTAGCCATACGCTTTGTCCCAATGTTATCTTTAACTCCTATAGGCAACCCTGCTAATTTTGAGAGTTTCTCTCCCTTTTCTCTTCTTTTATCTACCTTATAGGCCTGCTCTAATAAGTATTCTTCTAAATCAAACTGAATATAGGCATTAATAACTTTATTCATACGCTTTGCTTTTTCTAAGTAATGCCTCGTAAGATCCACACTCTTTAAACTACCTTCTTCTAGTCTGCTACTTAATTTACTGATGGTCATATTTGATAGTGTCATAATGCATCTCCCATCTTTCTAGCGGTTTAAACATTTCAAGTGTTTGATTAATCTCATTCTCAAAATAACTTAATTCTCTTTCAGTCAAATGTATTTTAGCTTGTCTTGAAATATCCATAAGCTGCTTTCTATCAAGTTTCATATTCAGTCTCCTATCAAAAAAGGAGGGCTATACGCCCCCCCTATACTTCATTAATCATATTTAAAAATTCGTCTTCTGTAAGAATAGGTATACCTAATTCTTTTGCTTTCTTATTCTTACTAGAACCTGATGTATTATCGTTATTAATAAGGTAATCTGTCTTCTTACTTACAGACCCAGTCACCTTACCACCGAGTTCCTCAATTTTAGCACTTAACGCCTTACGATTATCAAAATGATGAACATCACCTGTAATAACAAAAGTTTTTCCTTCTAAAACAAGAGCCTCTTCATCTTTTTTCTCTGCTTTAACAAAGCTTACCTCTTGAGTAAGACGTCCCAACATCTCTCTATTTGCTGGCAAGTGGAAATAGTTACTAAGCTCCCTTGCAATAACCGGTCCTACACCTTCTATAGTCACAAAATCTTCTACTTTAGCTTCCATAATACGTTCTAAGTCATCCTCAAAGTGTTTGCAGATGAGTTTAGCGTTCATAGGCCCTACTTGTAAAATACCTAAAGCATAAACAAATTGATGTAATGCCACTTGACGTGTGTTTTCAATAGCTTTAATCAATTTATCATAGGACTTCTGACCAAAGCCTTCCATAGCTTTAATTTCTTCTTCATGATCTTGTAGGTGGTATAAAGAAACAAAGTCTACTAAAAAGCCTTTATTTAGGAATTTTTCTACTGTAGCTTCTGATAAACCTTCAATATTCATGGCATCACGGCTTGCATAATGCACAAATGCCTGACTTCTCTGAGCTGGACAGTTACCATTTGGACAGTAAAGTGTTTTAGCTGTTTTATCCTGTTTTACAACAGTCTCTGCCCCGCACACCTGACAAGTACAAGGTGTATCTATAGGTCCTGATTCGGTTAGATTTTCGGCTACTTGTGGAATAATCATATTAGCTTTAAATACTTTTACTGTATCACCTATACCGATTTTAAGCTCTTCTACAATACTCAAGTTATGAAGACTTGCACGCTCTACTGTAGTACCTTCTAACTCTACAGGCTCAAAAATGGCTACTGGATTAATAAGTCCTGTTCTTGAAGTATTCCACTCTACTCTTAAAATATGCGTCTCTCTTACTTCATCCTGCCATTTAAAAGCAATACCATCTTTTGGGAACTTAGCTGTTGTTCCTAAGCTTTTTGAATAAGGAATATCATCATATACAAGTACTAAACCATCTGATGCAAAGTCGCGTTTAGTGATTTCTTCACTAAAGTACTGAACAGCTTCTTCTAGGTTCTCTTGTGTAACAGCCTTATACTCTACTGCTTCAAACCCAAGTGTTTTAAGCCACTGCATCTTCTCCATTTTACTTGTCAGTTCATCATTTCCCTCTACTACTGCAAAAGCATACAATCTTACATGCCTTTTAGATGTAATCTCTGAATTAAGTTGTCTTACACTCCCACTACATAAGTTACGTGGATTTTTATACTTTTCTTCTGCTGGTAACTTTTCATTAATACGCTCAAAGTCACTATAGTGGATAACAGCCTCTCCTCTTATAACAAGGCGCTCTTTATAAGGAATTGTAAGAGGTAAATTGATAAAGGTTTTAGCATTATTTGTAACGTCTTCACCAATTTCACCATTGCCTCTTGTAACAGCTTGTGTAAGTCTCCCTTCTTCATAAGTACATACAATAGTAAGGCCATCCAATTTCCAAGAAAGCATACCAAGCTGACTGCCTAGGAAGCTTTTGAGCTTTTCTACTTCTTTCGTCTTATCTAATGAAAGCATACGGGATGGATGTGTCACTTTTTTTAGGTTACTAGCTACTTCATAACCTACTTTTTGTGTTACACTTCCTGCGAGAACTGTACCTGTCTCTACCTCTAAGCCTAATAATTCATCATATAATTTATCATATTCAAAGTTACTCATAATTTCTCTGTCTTCCTGCTCATAAGCATAGGCAGCTTTTTTGAGTAACTCTACGAGTTCCTGCATACGTCTCATTTTGTCTTCGTAATTCATAATTTCTCCTTTGCAACCTTCTTTTCTTTCTATTGTAATAGTTTTTCCATCTTTGGTCAAAATCCATGCAAAAAAGAAGACTAAATACTGTATCCCCATACGTATTTAGTCTTCCTTTTATTTAGAAATAATTCATTTGTTCTTGTTGT
>JAHLFD010000028.1:0-3491 GCA_018883975.1 Candidatus Niameybacter stercoravium | reverse complement strand
GTCTTAGGTTCGAATCCTATCAGGTGCACTAAATAAAGCTTTGCAATTACTGGTTTTCAAGGATTGCAGGGCTTTTTGTTTTATGATGAATGATGAAGAGATTTTCAATTAGTGATTGATAATGTCGACTTTTTTCAGTTAGTCGTCGCCATTACGACTTCAAATGGGCGACGCATATGGGAGTTTAGAGTTAATGAAACAGAACCCTACCACAAATAGGAGTGATTTTCGAATAGCCAGATAAAATATAGTGGGCAAAAATATATCTTATCTAGATACATGTAACCTATGAATTTCAATTGATAGAGTTGAAGTTTATGGGTTTTTAAATTTGAAGATAAAATCAGTTATTAAAAAATCTATTGACAATTGAAGCGGGAATATATACACTCTAAATATATCAGATTTTAAAAAACTGAAAAAATAAGAAGGGGGATAGGAATGTTTGATGGAGATATTTTTATAACACCTCATACTAAAAAGAGATTTATACAAAGAAGGATCAATGTCATTAGAAATGGGTATATGGCTAATCCAATTCGAAAGATGCTAAACATGTTACAAAGAAGTTCACTAATAGGATGTCTTACAAAAGAAGATGGAAGGCTTC
This sequence comes from Candidatus Niameybacter stercoravium, assembly GCA_018883975.1. Taxonomy (GTDB): domain Bacteria; phylum Bacillota; class Clostridia; order Lachnospirales; family Cellulosilyticaceae; genus Zhenhengia; species Zhenhengia stercoravium. The sequence continues at coordinate 2,881 of JAHLFD010000028.1, read as the reverse complement.
ACGAATACAGAGAATATAAAGGATGCATCTTTGTATGTGAAAGGCAAAAGACCAAGAGCTTTTGGGAAAAAGACTTAGTAACGGTCATCACAGTAAAACTAACAGCACAGTACATAAAAACATTAATTGATAGGGGGTATGATGTTGAACAGCTAGAATTACATGAATACATGATGGAAGCAATGTAATTTTTTTTGAATAAATAAAATCAGTTTTAGAAAAACTTATCAAAGAGGTGAAGAGATGAAAAAAATTAATTTAGTAAAAGGATATGTAGCACAGGTAAAATCAGCAGGGGATAGTGGAGAAATTACAAGTATTTTAAGCGCAATAAAATTATTAGCAGATAAAAAAGAGCTAGGGACTACAACATGGAGTGAAATAGCAGGAAGCAAAGAAAGTTTTATAGGGTATACAGATAAACTACAAAAATATACGGGCTGTAAAGTATTTAACAATCAAGTATTTTTGGATTTCATTAAAAATCTATCAGAAGATGAATTTAAACAATTAATAAGCATACTTAGTGAAGCACAAACAACAACAGATAAGTTAGAAATAGTAAATGCATATTCAGAGATAAGAGAAAACACAAAAAATTATTTTGAGATGTCACCAAATGCTTTCAATGTAGCATGCGAATTAGGGAATGTATTAGAAGCAACTACTATAATAGATAGTTTTAGCTTTAGTACAAATACATTGGTTGGATTAAGTAATTATTGTAATGAACAAGGCAGCACTAGTGCAAAGATTGATTACTACGCAGTGGAAAAAGACGAAAATGAATGTGAGATAGCGCAGCTTAAAGCTTTTTTACTGAAAGGAGATAAAGCTGTAGTTAAAAAAGGAGATAGCTTTGAACAACCTGTTTTTATTGAAGAGGATAAGTTACAACAATTTGATTATGCCTTGTCTATTCCACCTATGGGTGCTAACCAAAGAATGAACATAAAAAAAGATAAGTATGATAGATTCACAGGGTTAGAGAGCCAAATTGGTAATTATATTTCCCCATGGCACTATGTAGAACATATGCTTAAGACTTCTAGAAACAAAACAATTGTATTGCTAGGATTAGGTGCATTATTTAGCACTAGGCCGATAGACAAAAAAATTAGGAAAAGATTAATAGAAGAAGATTTAATAGAAGGTATCATTTATTTACCAAATAGAATCTTTAGTGGCACAGGTGTAAATACTTGCTGGGTTATTCTTAATAAACATAAACGAGAGAATTTGAAGGATAAAATAATGTTTGTAGATTTAACTGATAGTAAAGAGGATATAAGTAGAAGACAATGTGATATCAAAGCTAGCAGTATTAAAGAAGCTAAAGAGTTATATAGCAATACAAAGGAATCGGATATAAGTTTTGTTGTTGGAAAGGGTTGGTTCAAGGAGAATGATTATCAACTTGATATTTTAGATGCTATCAAGAGAGAAAGGGCATTAGAGGGTATTCATCAAATGCCTATGAGGGAACTTAGTAGTATTGCAGAGATAAGAAGAGGGGTTCAGGTTCCGAAGAGTAAGGTAGATGCATTAAAAGGTGATAAGGCTACTCATTATATGATTAGCCTTGGGAATATTCAAGATGGAGAGATTGTCTTAGATGAAACATCTAAAGTCGAACCAGAACCTCGTTGGAAAGAATTATACGAGTTAGAAGCAGGAGATATATTGCTGACGTCTAAGGGAAATGTGATGAAGGTAGCAATGGTAGGAGAAGAAATAAAAAATGCAATTGTAACAGCCAACCTATTTTGCATAAGGGTAGATAAAAATCAATATTCTCCAGAAATATTAAGATATTATCTAGAAAGTGAAAAAGGTATGCAACTACTAGAATCCTTAACAAGAGGGGCAGTTATCAAATCATTAGCAAGTAGTGATTTAGAGAAGATGCTTATACCCAATATTAGCTTGAGAGAACAAGTTATGGTAAGTAAGCTAATAGGTAGGGTAGAAGAAGACTATAAAAAAGATTTAGAGATGGCTCATAAGAGATATGAAGAAGGAAAAGCTTCTGTTAATGAGTTATTAGGCTTATAAGGATTAATAAGGTGGTATAAGGAGTATCTTGTACTACCTTATCAAAAGAGGAGGAGCAGAATGTACAAACGACTTAAAATGGGTAAGACAAATGTAGAAATAGCAAAGGAGATTATAGAAAGATTTAAAGATATTGGGTTAAATACAGATGATATTGTTAGTGATAATATACAAAGATATTTAGGTGAAGAAATGGTAGAAGATGCTTCACACAGTAGAGACCAAATTATAGCATGTTATCTAAATCGCCTTTTAGCTGCGGGGATGGGAGATAAATCGGTTGAAATGCCAAAGGAATGTAAGAAGCAAATTAAGCAAGCCTACAAAGATGGCCTTCTTAGTGTGTATACGTCAGTTTTAACTTGTATTTTAGGAAAAATGCTTGATAAGGATTCAAAATATAAATTAGTATTAGGGTATTTAGATACTACATATAGTTTTGATGAATTAAATAGTCTACAAAGATATATCCAAATTCCACCTATCGATATTATAAAGTTTCATGCTGTTGCCGTAGTAAATAATAAGATAATAGATGTTTGTTATTATATGGAAAATGAGGGAAAAGACCAAGTAGACTTTATTGTACATGGAGGTTTTCCTAGGGGGGCTGCTATGTATGGATGGGAGATGGAAAGCGCAATAGCTTTCTTTATTGACTATTTTGCGTATACTGCAAAGATGGAAATAGCAGATTTTATTTCTATCCATATAGATGCTCTAAAAGCTCATATGGACAATTTCTACTTGAACTAGCTGCTAAAGGACATAGTGCAAATAGTATAGTTATTTAGTCAATGGTAAGTAACCAATAGAAGATATAAAG
>JAHLFD010000027.1:0-8932 GCA_018883975.1 Candidatus Niameybacter stercoravium | reverse complement strand
CCTTCATCACTTGGTCTTGGTACCTCTGGTAAAAGTACCATTTCAGCTCCCGAGTTAATGGCACACCAAAGTGCAATGTAACCTGCATGGCGTCCCATAACTTCTACAATAGAACAACGTCTATGTGAAGTAGATGTGTCACGAATTTTATTAATTGCATCCATAGCTGTATTAACAGCTGTATCAAAACCGATTGTATATTCTGTACATGCAATATCAAGGTCGATTGTACCTGGTACTCCAATTGTATTAATACCTAGGTTAGCAAGCTTTTCTGCACCTTGGAATGAACCATCTCCACCAATAACTACAAGGCCATCAATACCAAATACACGGCACATATCAGCCCCTCTTTGTTGTCCTTCAGCTGTCATAAACTCTTTACATCTAGCTGTTTGGAGAATAGTCCCTCCTCGCTGAATAATGTCTGATACACTACGTGTATCCATTTCAAATACGTCTCCTGCAAGTAGTCCATTGTAACCTTTACGGATGCCCATCACTTTTATACCACGTGAGATAGCTGTCCTTACTACTGAGCGGATTGCTGCATTCATACCTGGTGCATCTCCACCACTTGTTAAAACACCTATTGTTGTTACTTTTTGACTCATGAGAAACAACCCCCTGTTGTTTTAGTATTTTGTATTAATGCCTTGCTTTAATAGTTACTTAACCTTTAGAAAAATTAAACTTTTGCACATTATATTAACTAATTTCAATTTTACCTAAGTATTTTTTAAATTTCAATATTATTTCTCAGATTTTGGTACTACTACACAGGTATTCCCTAAGAGACCTTTAAGCTCCTGTATAATCTGGTCATTAACTTGCACATTATATTTAGGTGGAAATGGCTTTTTCACATTATCCTCTAAGGATTCTACGATTACTCTAGTTTTTCCTGGATACTTTGCAAATATACTTAAGAGCTGTTTACGTATATCTTCTGTGCGTTGACTTGCATCTAGCCTTAATAAAATATGGTCTACTTCTTGTTCTGGATTTAAAATAGCTTCTAAAGTTGTTAAATCATCTACAAGCACAACAGCAGCTTCTTCTTCCTTAATAGAAATATGACCTTTAATCATATAAACATGGGATTCATCTATTCTTTCAAATTTTTCAAACTGATTCGGGAAGACAATACATTCTATCGTACCTGTTGTATCTTCTAGAGTAATAAAGGCCATCTTACGATTTGTCTTAGTGTAAATGACACGTTTTTCGGCTAAAAGCCCACCTACTATAACTTGTTGACCATCTGTAATTTTGTAGTCATCCTCAAGTTCTACGCCTTCTTCTTCTTCCATCTCTAAATCGACTGCATGATGTGTAATATATTTTTCAAGTTGCCCGCTTACTTTATCTAGTGGATGTCCACTTAAATAAATGCCTAATACTTCTTTTTCAAAGTTTAAAATTTCCTTCATTTCAAACTCTGGTACATTTGGAAGATGGTCATCAAAAGCATTACTCTCTTCGGCTTCTCCACCTATACTAAAGAGGTCTATCTGCCCTGCTATATTATTGCGTCTGTTGGTAGCTACACCATCTGCAATTTGCTTGTAAGCTGCCATATACTGACTACGCTTACCTCCAAAGTCATCAAAAGCACCTGCTAAAATAAGACTTTCTACGCTTCGCTTATTCACATCTTTAGAATCCATGCGGTTATAGAAGTCAGTTAAGCTCTTGAAGTGGCCATTCTTTTCACGTTCTTCTACAATTCTTTCAATAACGTTACGCCCTACATTCTTAATGGCTGCTAGACCATACATAATACAGTCATCCTTCGTACTAAAGTAAGCATAACCTTCATTAATATGAGGTGCTATAACTTGTATGCCAAGCTTTTTACAGCTATCAATGTATTGTCTAATTTTAGGCGTTACATCCATAACAGATGTCATAAGTGCCGCCATAAACTCTACTTTATAGTAAGTCTTAAGGAAGGCTGTCTGGTAAGCTACTACTGCATAAGCTGCCGCATGAGATTTGTTGAAGGCATACTTAGCAAAGTCAATCATATCATCAAAGATTTGGTTTGCAATTTCTTTTGGAATACCATTAGCAATAGCACCTGGTACATCCACGCCGTCTCCGTTAAGGAAGATCTCACGCTCTTTTTGCATAACGTCTGTTTTCTTTTTACCCATAGCACGGCGAAGTAAGTCGCTTCGGCCTAAGCTGTAACCTGCAAGGTCTCGTACAATCTGCATAACCTGTTCCTGGTAAACAATACAGCCGTAGGTGTTTTCTAGAATAGGTTTAAGAGCCGGGTGCGTGTAAGTAATGCTTTCCTTATCACGTTTACCATCTACGTACTTTGGAATAAAGTCCATTGGACCTGGTCTATATAAAGATACCCCCGCAATAATATCTTCAAGGCTCTCTGGACAAAGCTCTTTCATGAAGGACTTCATCCCTGCACTTTCTAACTGGAATACCCCTTCTGTATTACCTGATGCAATCATTTGGTATACTTTAGGATCTTCATAGTTGATACTATGCATATCTAGTTCCACGCCATGATTCTGCTTCACTAACTTCACTGCATTATCAATAACTGTTAGTGTTCTAAGACCTAGGAAGTCCATCTTTAGAAGGCCTAGTTCTTCAAGGGTAGTCATTGGATACTGAGTTGTAATAACCCCATCACTGGCATTGAGTGGTACGTACTCTACTACAGGCTTTTTAGAAATTACAACACCTGCTGCATGAGTAGATGAGTGACGTGGTAGCCCCTCTAACTTAAGGGCTGTATTGATGAGGTATTTCACTTTCTCATCTGTTTCATAAAGCATATTAAGCTCTTCATTCATATTAAGCGCTTTGCTTATAGTCATCTTAAGCTCATTTGGAATCATCTTAGCGATACGGTCTACCTCTGGGTAAGGCATATTGATAGCACGTCCAACATCACGGATAACCGCCTTCGCTGACATGGTTCCAAAAGTAATAATCTGTGCTACACGATTTTCTCCGTACTTATGAATAACATAGTCAATAACTTCCTGACGTCTTTCATAGCAGAAGTCAATATCGATATCGGGCATGCTGATACGTTCTGGATTGAGGAACCTTTCAAAGAGTAAGCTATACTTAATCGGGTCAATATCTGTAATCTCTAAGGTATAAGCTACAATGCTTCCCGCTGCTGAACCACGCCCTGGTCCTACTGGAATTCCTTGACGTTTGGCATACTTGATGAAATCACTTACAATAAGGAAATAATCCACAAATCCCATTTGAATAATAATACCAAGTTCATACTCTAAGCGCTCATGAAGCTCATCTGTCACTGGACTATAGCGCATAGCAAGCCCTTCATTACAGAGTCTTCTAAGATACTCCTCTGGCGACTCTTCTGTAGGCACATCAAAGCTTGGTAATTTCAGTTCATGGAAGTCAAAACTTACATTACATCTTTCTGCAATTTTAGCAGTATTTTCTAAAGCCTCTTTTGCATAAGGGAAAAGCGCATACATTTGCTCTGGACTTTTAAGGTAGTACTGTCCACCTTCATAAATCATACGATCTTCATCCTGCATGGTTTTACCTGTCTGGATACAGAGCAGTACTTCATGTGGGTTAGCATCTTCTTCTAATATATAGTGAACGTCATTTGTTGCTACAAGTGGAATCCCTGTCTCCTGTGCAATACGTAGTGTCTGAGGATTAACCTTGGCTTGCTGACTCATACCATGGTCCTGAAGTTCTAAATAAAAATGATCTTTCCCCATGATTTCCTCATAAAGGAGTGCTGCTTCTTTTGCTTTTTCGTAGTTATCTTCTAGAAGAGGTCTAGAAACAGGCCCCGCTAAACAGGCACCTAGGGCAATAAGCCCCTCATGATGCTCTCTTAAAAGATCAAGGTCAATACGCGGCTTACGATAGAATCCCTCTATAAAGCCTTGAGAAACCATTTTAATCAAGTTTTGATAACCTTCATTATTTTTAGCAAGGAGTACAAGATGGTTATATCTTAAATCTTGTTTTTCCTTATCAAACCTTGTTCTTGGTGATACATAGACTTCGCAGCCAATAATAGGTTTAACCCCTATATCCTTGGCTTCTTTATAAAAATCAATTGCACCATACATAACTCCGTGGTCTGTAATGGCAAGTGCATCCATTCCTAATTCTTTTGTCTTCTTAAGTAGCTCTTTAATTTTAGCTGAGCCATCTAATAAGCTATACTCTGTATGCACATGTAAATGTGTAAAAGGCTTTGTCATAAGTGCCTCCTTTCTTTTGTCGCTTATCTTTTTATATTAAAATACTTTGTTCTATTATAGCACCTTTAATCATTTCATGGATAGTGGCTGAATATGACAAAAAGCCTAGGAAAACTGCTTAACAATCTTCCTAGGCTTTTTTACCCCACCGTGTCCACAATGTCCATTTTGTGGCTTTCCTATTAGCTAGGAAAGTTTTACAGCTTATTATATACTATAACGCTTGTAATAGCCATAGATTATTTCTTATAAGTCGATTTTTTTATTTGTGACTATACGCTTTGCGTCTTATAAGCTATAGTATTAGAAAATTTCATTTATAACTTGAGGTGTCCTATGTTCTTTAAAAGATAAGTGGCTAGTGCTATGTATTTATCTCATTTTGATGGTATTTACTTAGTACAAGAAAGGCCACTCTCTTATAAAGAAAATGGCCTTTTCATTAACTATTTAAAGTGATTAAATAATTGTATTTGCTAGCATGCTTTAACTCATTTGTCAAAATTTCAAATACCATATCTCTATAGCTTATTAGATAACTTTCCAATAGGTGCGTGTTTTAGAAGGTGTCAACTTAAAGCTGAATATTCATGGCCGTCTTTACTTCTTCCATTGTAGTATTCCCTATGCGATTTGCCTTCTTGCTACCTGCTACAATAAGCTCCTTCACTTCATCTAAGTGACTTTCATAGTAGGCACGTTTTGCTCTCATAGGATCTAATAACTCATTAATACGATTTGCTAGTTGCTTCTTACAGGCTACACAGCCTATCTGTGCACTACGGCAACGATCACAGATATCCTCATATTCTCCTTCATTAAAGGCTTTATGATACTGGCTAACTGTACAAATATCTGGATTTCCTTTATCCGCTACGCGGATTCTACCTGGGTCTGTAACAGCCGCACGTACCTTTTGCATCACTTCTTCTGATGTATCAGATAGATAGAGGGCATTCCCTAAACTTTTGCCCATTTTACTGTTGCCATCTAGTCCTACAAGCCTTGGTGTAGGACTTAAAAGCGTCTCAGGCTCTTTTAAAATCTCCACACCTTTACCATAAAGCTCATTAAAGCGTCTTACAATTTTTCTTGTTTGTTCCATATGCGGTAATTGATCTTCTCCTACTGGTACTAAGTCCGCCTTACAGAAAGTAATATCTGCTGCTTGGCTTACTGGATAGCCTAAAAAACCATAAGTTAAATCATCATACCCATACTGCTTAGCTTCTGTCTTAGTCGTTGGATTATGCCTTAAAGTATTAACTGTTACAAACATGGAATAAAACACAGTAAGCTCTGCGATAGATGTAATTCTAGATTGCTGCACAAAAGTAATTTTGTTTGGATCAAGTCCTACAGATAAGTTATCTATAGCTACTTGATAAATGCTATCTTTGATTAAATCAGGATTTTTAAAATGTGTCGTAAGTGCCTGTATATCAGCAAGTAAAATAAATGTTTCATATTTATCTTGAAGCCTTACTCTATTTTGCAAGCTGCCTACGTAATGTCCTAAATGTAATTTTCCTGTAGTGCGGTCCCCTGTTAAAATTCTTTTTTGATTCATTACCTTCATCTCCTTTTTTCCTAATAAAATAAAAAAACTCCTACTCCAAAATAGGAGTAGAAGTCTACTTAGCCACCTAAAAAGTTCTCATCACATACTAACATATGCTCTCATCATAACGGTTAGAGTTTCCGTCATCGCCTACTCTTCTCATTTCGGGATGCCCTCGTAAGTCCATTCACTCAAATATAAAATGTTGCATCGCACCAACCTACAACTCTCTGAAATTTTACGGTATAAGCTACTCCTCTTACTCATTGGTTTTATTATTCTTCATTTAATTTATAGTCAATCATATACCTAAAGCTTCTTATTGTCAATCTAAAATACACTTTTCTGTTTACTTAGAATTCCACCAATAACCTAGCTGGTAAAGCATCTATTCCCTCTATTTTCATTGGTAGGCAATAAACTTTAAAGCCTTCTTCTGGTAACTTCTCAAGATTTGTTAAGTTTTCTATAGCATAGGCTTTGGACTTTCCTAAGTAATCATCTATTAATCCATGATTTCTACTTTTTCCTAATCCAAGTGTATCTATACCTATCATATTAACTTTTTGTCCTACTAAATATTCAATAACTTCCATAGCTACTTCTGGATGGTTATTATACTTTTCTTCATCTTCAAAGTGCTTATCCCATCCTGTGTGAAAGAATACATAGACGCCTTCTCTCACACGGGATAAATCTAAATCCTCTAACATGATCTGCCTATCTGTAATGTGTGATACATCGAATTTAATCCCTGGTGCTATCAGTCTTTCTAACTCAATATCCACATCTGCTGCCATTACATCTATGTGTGTCCCCATATTATGCACATCTGCTGAAAAATGCGTGGTGATATATTCACTGCCACTTCGTGAGTAGCGTTTGACTTTCTCTACCTTAAGAGGTTCTGAACCCACTCTATAAACACGTTCCATACGTGTCGTTTGTGTTAAATCAATAAGCATTGTATGAACTCCTTTGCCTCTTTATTATTTTAAGCATTATACCATATATCCTTAATAATATAAGCTTTATTACACAAAAAATAGAGCCCCCGTCCCCTATCTTTCCTAAAGATAGTTGTTTGACGAGCGCTCCTATTTTATAAAGAACAAATTATGCTTTTTTAACGAACTCTGATTTTAATTTCATAGCACCAAAGCCATCAATTTTACAATCAATATCATGGCCATCTGCTGCATCATAAATTAAACGGATACCTTTTACTTTTGTTCCGATTTTAATAGAAGATGAGCTTCCTTTAACTTTAAGGTCTTTGATTACTGTTACAGTATCTCCATCTGCTAAAACGTTGCCGTTTGAATCTTTGATTACTTGTACATCATCACTAGCTTCTTCACTTCCTGGTGTCCACTCATGTGCACACTCTGGACAAACTAAAAGGCTACCATCTTCATAAGTATATTCTGAATTACATTTTGGGCAATTTGGTAAATGTTCCATCTTTATCTCTCCATTTCTCGTCTCACTCTAGTCTTTCTTAAGCTTCTCTATACTATCATAGTCTGGTCATCTTGACAAATTTAATGCTTTCCATTATGAATAACATCAAAGCACAGATTAAAAATATCTCAAAAGATTATATACAGTACTTAAAATCAACAAAATAAATAAAGAGAAATTTTAATAACCTTTTTGTCTATATTTTTATATTTTTAGGATTAGCTCCTAACTTGATTTTATAAGGCTTGCCTAATTTCTTATAACTCTTTCTAGGTAAGATGCTAAAAATAAATTTTTTCTCAATTTTTTTGACGAATTTTCCCTTCTCATTCCTATATATAGTATATAAGGATGCGAACTAAATCCTAGGCAAGTTCAATTCCTTAACCCGTTCTAAGAAATAGTTTTATCTTCTTTAGTTTCCCCCTTACTAAAGGTTTAAAGCTTTCTTAGAACACCGCACTACTTAGTGGTGGCAACTAAGTAGCTACGAGAAATATTCTAATCCTCTATCAATATGGTACTTTAGGCTATGCTTACGGTAACTCCTACCTATGGCAGGCAGACTTAGCCCCTTGCAGTGATACATACACTGGTATCCCTTTCACCTATAGCGCCTAATCCGCACTCCCATAGCGAGGTAATACCTTCCGCTATGACCTATCTGCCTACTTGATATACCCTATGAATAAATCTCTTGCGTTTAAACTATATTTTGCCACACAAACAAAAAGCATACTTAAGCTCGTCTATTTTAATTAAGGGGGAAACGGCTTAGGTATGCTTTTTGTACGTTTTTATTTATTCCACTTCTGGGTACTTTTAGCTTTTTTTCTTATACTGTGTTTTTTTAGATTGATTTTTTCTTTATGTCTCTTTCTGGCTTCATGAATAGCCATTTCTTTTTTAAGCTTTACATAGGCACTATAGCGTTCTGCAGATATCTCTTCTTTTTCTATAGCCTCTCTAATCACGCAACCTGGCTCTGTTTGATGAGTACAGTTTGTAAAATAGCATTTGCCTTCTAGCTGTTCTATATCTTCAAAGGTTGTTTCAATATCCCCACTTATAAGCTGAAGTTCTCTCATCCCTGGTGTATCAATTACCATTCCTCCTGAAGGCAAGGCAAACAGTTCCCTATGAGTTGTCGTATGCCTTCCTTTGTCATGCTCATCGATTGCATAAACCCGCTGCTCTTCCCTACCTAACAAAGCATTCACCACACTGGATTTTCCTACCCCTGATGAACCTACAAAAACAACCGTCTCATCTTTTTTAATATACTGCTTTAGGTCCTCTATCCCCTGACCTGTTACCATACTTAGTATAAAAACATCTACACCTACACAAGCAAACTGAACTTCTTTCAGTCTTTCTTCTATATCATCACACAAGTCTGCCTTGGTTAGAAGAATCACTGGCATTGCCCCACTATCCCATGCCAATGTTAAATATCTTTCTAATCGCCTTATATTAAAATCGTTATTGAGAGACATGGTAATAAATACTTTATCCATATTCGTAGCAAGAACCTGCATATCACTTCTTCCCCCTGCTACTTTTCTCCCTATTTGACTTTTTCTTGGTAAAATACTCTCAATCACAACCTCATCATAGTTCTCTTTGCAGTTTACTAAGTCTCCTACTACTGGATAGTCTTCTTGAC
>JAHLFD010000026.1:0-4012 GCA_018883975.1 Candidatus Niameybacter stercoravium | reverse complement strand
TGGGCTCGGAGATGTGTATAAGAGACAGAAGTTTGGGACCTGTTTCTGTACTTGCCAATGAAAAGAATTCTTCATACAATAAAGTGAAAGAAAGGATGAAGTATATGAGGGATATAGCCATTATTGGTGGTGGAGCTTCTGGCCTTGTAGCTGCCATTACAGCTGCTAGATTAGGAAGCAATGTAACCATTTTTGAAAGACAAAACCGTATAGGGAAGAAAATCCTTGTAACAGGTAATGGACGTTGTAATATGACCAATTTAAATATAAAACCAGAGTATTTCCATACATCTAGTAAGAAAGGATGCTTTGCACCTATAGCAAAGAAGGACGTGGAAACTGTATTAGCGTTCTTTAATGAACTAGGTATTGAAAGACTTGTAGAAAAAACAAAAGTTTACCCTGCTTCTGAGCAGGCTAGTAGTATATTAGATGTTATGCGTATGGAAATTGAACGACTAGGCATAACAGTAAAAGTAGATACTAAAGTTGTAGGTCTTAAACACAAAGACAACAAATGGCAAGTTGAAACGGAGACAGGGGAAACAGAGGTGTTTGACCGTGCTATTGTATCAACAGGTGGGATGGCAGCACCTGCTCTTGGCTGTGACCGCAGCGGTTATAATTTATTAAAAAAGCTAGGGCATAGTGAGATAGAGACTTTCCCAACTATTGTGCATATTGTATCACCTACTAAATACTGCAAGATGATGAAAGGGATGCGCTTTAAAGCAGAAGTGAGTATTTTTGTGGAAAATGAGTTAAAACGCACTGAAAGAGGCGAGGTTCTCTTTACAGAAGATGGCCTGTCAGGACCACCGATTTTCCTTCTGAGCCGAGTAGCAAGTGAGAGTTTCAAAGACCGTAAGGCATGCAAGATTCATTTTGACTTAATGCCAGATTGGACAAAAGAAGACTTAGTAGCCAAACTTTATGAGCGTCTTGCTAATGGCAGTAGTAAAAGTATAGAAGACCTTTTCGTAGGCTGGCTTAATAAACGTGCCATTATGGCGGTGATTAAGGAAGCTGAGATTGGAAGTCCTGTAGCACCTTGTGAGAACTTAGATTATGAAATGATAGAAAGACTTGCTGAGTGTATGAAATGTATTGTGTTTAAAGTTGAAGGTACAAGAGGCTTTAAGTTTGCACAGTCTACAGCAGGTGGTATTTGTATAGATGAAATAGACCTTGAGACAATGGCATCTAAAAAAGCACCAAATCTATATGTAACAGGAGAAATTTTAGATGTAGATGGAGATTGTGGTGGCTATAACTTGCAGTGGGCCTGGTCAACAGGACTTATTGCAGGGGAAGCAGCGGCGACAGTTTAAATACAACAAGTAAAGGAGAAACACCATGATTCGTGTTCAAGATATAGCACTTACCTTAGATGAAGAGGAAAGTGCACTTCAAGGAAAGATTGCAAAGAAACTGCATATCCAGCCAAAAGATATTAAAAGTTATCGCATTTTTAAGAAGGCTATTGATGCTCGTAAGAAAAATGCTATTAAAATTGTTTATACAGTAGATATAGAAACAACAAAAGAGGCCCAGATTCTGCGTAAACACCCAGATTTTAAAACGCCAGATTTAACTTATTACTACCCTGAAATGGGTACAAAAGAGATGAAGCATCGCCCAGTTGTTGTAGGAAGTGGACCATGCGGTATGTTTGCAGCGCTTATTTTAGCACAAATGGGTTATAGGCCAATTGTGCTAGAACGCGGTAAAGATGTAGATGAACGTGTTAAAGATATGGAAGCTTTCTGGAAGGATGGGGTGTTTAAGTCAGCTTCAAACGTACAGTTTGGTGAAGGGGGAGCAGGTACCTTCTCCGATGGAAAGCTAACTACACAGATTAAAAATGTACGTTGCCATAAAGTTCTTCAAGAATTTGCACGCTTTGGCGCACCAGAAGAAATCTGTTATAAAAATAAACCTCATATTGGAACAGATATTTTAAGAAGTGTAGTAAAAAATATTCGCCATGAAATCGAGCGCTTAGGTGGTACTTATAGATTTGAAAGTCAACTTACAGGCTTTAAAGTAGAAGAGAATGAACTAAAGCAAATTGAAGTTAATCATGAGGAATGGATCGATGCAGATGTATGTATTCTAGCTTTGGGTCATAGTGCAAGAGATACCTTTAAACTTCTTCATGAGACTGGGCTTACTATGATTCAGAAGCCATTTGCTATGGGCATGCGTATAGAGCATCTACAAGAATGGATTAATGAATCTCAATACGGTATAGCTCATCATGATAAATTAGGTGCAGCAGAGTATAAGCTTGTTCACCATGCAAGTAATGGACGCGCTGTTTATACGTTCTGTATGTGTCCAGGTGGATACGTTGTAGCTTCTGCTTCAGAAGATGGCGGTGTTGTAACAAATGGTATGAGTGAGTATGCACGTAATGCAGCAAATGCTAACAGTGCCATTCTTGTAAATATTGGACCAGCTGACTTTGGTAGTGATGATCCTCTTGCGGGGGTAGAACTTCAAAGAAAGCTTGAGAAGTTAGCTTATGAACTAGGAGAAAGAACTTATAAAGCACCGCTTCAGACAGTTGGTGATTTCTTAAGAGGGGAAACAACTACGAAGCTTGGTGTTGTTAAACCAACCTATGAACCAGGTGTAGTATTTAGCAATATGCGTAAGGAGCTTCCAAACTTTATGAGTGAAGCGATTGTAGAGGCATTAGGTGTATTTGGTAAAAAGATTAAAAACTTTGACCATGAGGATGCTCTTCTTACAGGATTTGAAACAAGAAGTTCATCACCAGTTCGTATGCCTAGAAATGAAAATTATGAAGGTAGCATTAAAGGACTTTATCCAGCAGGAGAGGGTGCAGGTTATGCAGGTGGTATTACTTCAGCTGGTGTAGATGGTATTGAAGTAGCAGAAGCCATTATTAAAGTATATAAAAACTTTAACTAAGTACTAAAAGGGGAGATTGACCATGTATAAAGCGGATTACCATATGCATACAGCTTTATCTATAGATTGTAAGGCTAGTATAGATAGCCAGATAGAGGCTGCTATTAAGAAAGGCTTTAGTGAGATTGCTATTACAGACCATTTTGAATATGATCTTATAGAGGATAAATGGGCACTTACTTTAGACTTACCTTCTTATATAGATACTATTAGGACCTATCAAGAAAAGTATAAAGACCGCATCTGTATTAAACGAGGTGTAGAGGTAGGGTTTGAAACACGTTATAAACGGCAGATAGAAACCCTTCTTAAAGATAAAACTTTTGATTTTATTATTTGTTCTACACATAAATGTGACATGCAGGAGCTGGCGCTTGGAGGATTTTTCATAGGTAAAGAGCAAAAAAAAGCTTATACCGCATACTTTGATCATGTCCTTGATACCCTTAGAAACTTTGATAACTTTGATGTGTATGGCCACTTAGACTATGTGAACCGTTATGGTAAATATCCTGTCAAAGTCTTAACATCTATGGATTATAGGGAACAGATAGGCGAAATTTTACAAATCCTTATTAACAAAGGAAAAGGGCTAGAAGTTAATACTTCAGGTATACGTTATGGACTTGGTCACTTTAATCCGCAAATCCCAGTTTTAAGACGCTACTTAGAACTTGGTGGGGAAATCATTACCATTGGATCAGATAGTCATTGTAATGAACATGTAGGTTTCCTATGGGAGGAAGCCGCA
Source organism: Candidatus Niameybacter stercoravium (assembly GCA_018883975.1). Taxonomy (GTDB): domain Bacteria; phylum Bacillota; class Clostridia; order Lachnospirales; family Cellulosilyticaceae; genus Zhenhengia; species Zhenhengia stercoravium. The sequence goes on along the minus strand of JAHLFD010000026.1, from coordinate 321 downwards.
CGTATGCTTAAAAATATTGGGTTTAAATATTATGCAACCTTTGAAAATCGCAAACCTATTTTAAAATTATTATAAAGGACTTGTATAGAAAAGGTGAACGTTTTATTAAAAGTAGTAAAATATGTTTGAGTTTATCTAATGTATTTGATATAATTCAGTTATGAATAGACATATATGAGGTGGACGAGGATGCAAAACGATATTGGACGTGTATTATTATCAGAAGCAGAAATAGCAGCTAAAGTAAAAGAATTAGGTGATAAACTCACTGAAGAGTATAGAGGCTGTCTCTTATACACATCTCCGAGCCCACGAGACTGG